>JASHUI010000287.1:0-6175 GCA_030040095.1 Streptosporangiaceae bacterium
GATGTGTGCCTGGCGCTCGGCCACGAGGACCGCGGCTGCTCCCCGGCTCTGCTCGCCGCGGCCGGCGCGGTCGCCTACATACCGCAGCTGGGCCGGGTCGGCTCGCTGAACGTCGCGGCGGCCGCGGCGATCGCCCTGGCCGAGGCCCGCCGCCGGGAATGGCAGCATGCCTGAGCGGCCGCCCGGCCGCCTCTGCATACTGTGTGCTGTGCGTGACTTCCTTGACCTGCCGCGCCCCCTCGCCTTCGCACACCGCGGCGGTGCCGCGCACTTCCCGGAGAACTCCTGGCGCGCGTTCGAGCACGCGGTCAGCCTCGGCTACTCCTACCTGGAAACCGACGCGCACGCGACCGCCGACGGCGTCCTGGTGGCCTTTCACGACCGGACCCTGGACCGGGTCACCGACCGAGCCGGACGGATCGCTGACCTGCCGCTCAAAGAGGTCAGGGCCGCGCGGATCGCCGGAACCGACCCGATTCCGGAGCTCGAGGACCTGCTCGGCGCCTGGCCCGAGGCGCGGTTCAACATCGACGTCAAGGACGAGCCCGCCGTCCGGCCGCTCGCCGAGGTGCTCCGGCGGACCGACGCCTGGGACCGGGTCTGCATCACCTCGTTCTCCGGGCACCGGCTGGCCGCGGTCCGCCGGGCCCTGCCCAGGCCGGTGTGCATGGCCGCCTCGCCGCTCGCGGTCGCGGCGCTGCGGCTGGCCGCGCCGCGCCGGCCGCTCGCGGCCAGGCTGCGCCGGATGTGGGTTCGCTGTGCCCAGATCCCGGTCAGCGTGGCCACCGAGTCGTTCTTGGGCCGGGCGCACGCCGCGGGCCTGCAGGTGCACGTGTGGACGGTCAACGAGCGGCGCGTCATGACCGGACTGCTCGACCTGGGCGCCGACGGCATCATGACCGACGAGACGGCGATCTTGCGGGACGTGCTCGACGCCCGGGGCCAGTGGCACCCGCGGCCCGCCAGATAGCCGATTTCTGCAATCTGCGCTGCCGGCTCGGGTTGGAATACCCGGCGGGCGGGAATCTTGTCCGGGAACTCACCGTTGTCATCAGGGACGGCTGAGCGCCTGGGAGGCAGCAGACCATGGCCGAACGCGCACTACGCGGCACCCGGCTCGGAGCCACGAGCTATGAGAATGACCGTAACACCGATCTGGCCCCGCGTCAGGAGGTGGCCTTTGACTGCCCGAAGGGCCATCGTTTCACCGTGCCGTTCGCCGCTGAGGCAGAGATTCCGGTGAACTGGGAGTGCCGGATCTGCGGCGCGACCGCCGTGACGGCCACCGGTGACCTGCCCGCGCCCAAGAAGGTCAAGCCGCCGCGCAGCCACTGGGACATGCTGATGGAGCGGCGCAGCGTCGCCGACCTGGAAGAGGTCCTGGCCGAGCGGCTCGCGGTGATCAGGGGGCAGCGCCAGGCCAGCGAGCAGGAGGAGTCCGGCCCGAGCGCGTCGCGTCACCGCAAGAGCGCCTGACAGGCCACGCCGGCCGCGGCGCTACCCGCGCCGGCGGTGCAGGCGCCCGGCCACTCCCCACTGCGCGACCCGCCAGAACGCCTCGGCCATCACCGCGCGGCTCATCTTGCTGGCGCCGCGGGTCCGGTCGACGAACGTGATGGGCACCTCGGTGACGGTCAGGCCCGCGCTGACCGCGCGCAGCGTGAGGTCGATCTGGAAGCAGTACCCCTGTGATTGCACGGTGGCCAGGTCGATCGTGCGCAGCGTCTGCGCCCGGTAGGCCCGGTAGCCGGCGGTGGCGTCGCGGACCGGGAGCTGGAGCATCAGCCTGGCGTAGGTGTTGGCGCCGCGGGACAGGAACTCCCGGGACTTCGGCCAGTTGCGCACGGTGCCGCCGGTCACCCAGCGCGAGCCGATGACCGCGTCGGCGTCCTGCAGGGCCGTCAGCAGCCTGGGCAGGTCCTCGGGCTGGTGTGAGCCGTCGGCATCCATCTCGACCAGCACGCCGTAGCCCTGCTCCAGGGCCCAGCCGAAGCCGGCGAGATAGGCGGCCCCGAGGCCGGTCTTGCCCGGCCGGTGCAGCACGTGGATCCGCTCGTCGCCCGCGGCCAGCTTGTCGGCCAGTTCGCCGGTGCCGTCGGGACTGTTGTCGTCGACCACCAGGACATCGGTTTCGGGGACGGCATTACGCACCCGCGCGGCGATCGACTCCAGGTTCTCGCGCTCGTTGTACGTGGGAATGATGACGGCCACGCGGCCCAGCGGGGCCCTGGGCCGGTCTGTTTCGGTCAATGTTCCTGCCTCAGCTGGGCCGGTTGTCCGGAAGCGGGCGGTCCCGCCGGTCGAAAAGGATATTCGATGCCTGAACCAGGACCGACATCAACACGGGCAGCCAGGCAGTCCCGGACCGGAACGCGGCCGCCGCCCCCGGGGGCGCAGCGCGGCCGGCCCACCTATCCAGCCGCGCAGGGAAGAGGGCCCGGGCGTCCCTTCGGACCGGAGTTCGTCCCGTCGGCAACGGGTTCGGCCTCCGTTGTCTACTGGGTGCCCGGGCCCCTCCCGGGTCCAACCCCCCGCCCAGCCGGGGCCTGAGGAGCAGCCCCCTTCCACGCTGCGCCTGGCACAAGAGGCCGACTCGATCCTCTCCTGGCACAACACGGTCGGGGCGGCTGACCGCCCCGGCCGACTGGCCCGGTGCTGGACTGCGCAGCAACATACCGCCGATCGCGGCGATGTCAACCGGTCCCGGCGGGCCGACGCCAGGCCGTGATCGGCACCGTCTTCGTCGCCTGCAGTGGCCTGTTCCGCCTTGTCCTGCGGCGATACGATTGAGCCTCCGCTTTAGTTGGCGATCGGCGGCCCTGTCCACTTTGCCGGATTTATTGCTGGAGGACGAGAATGACAGAAAGCCCGCAGACACCAGTGTCCGAGGCGCAGATCGCAGTCCACTGGCGCGAGGAAGGGTACGTCGCTCCCCCGCAGAGCTTCATCGACCAGGCCAACGCCGCCGACCCGGCGATCTACGACCAGTTTGCCCCGGGCAAGTTCCCCGATTGCTTCACGGCGTACGCGGACCTGCTCAGCTGGGATGAGCCATGGCACACGGTGCTGGACACCAGCAACCCGCCTTTCTGGAAGTGGTTCGCCGGCGGCAAGCTGAACGCGTCCTACAACTGCGTGGACCGGCATGCGCAGGCCAATCCCGAGAAGACCGCGATCGTTTTCGTCCCGGAGCTGGAGTCCGAGGAGCACGTCCACATCAGCTATTCCGAGCTGCTGCGCCGGGTCAACGAGTTCGCCGCCGTGCTGCGCGACACGCTCGGGCTCAAGACGGGCGACCGGGTGACGCTGCACATGCCGATGGTCCCCGAACTGCCGGTGACCATGCTGGCCTGCGCCCGGCTCGGCATCATCCACTCGCAGGTGTTCGGCGGGTTCAGCGGGAACGCCTGCGGCACCCGCATCGCCGACTCGGGCAGCCGGGTGCTGATCACCATGGACGGCTACTACCGGGCCGGCAACCTGATCGACCACAAGGTCAAGGCCGACGAGGCGCTCGTGGAGGCGGCCAAGCAGGGCCAGGAGGTCGACAAGGTCCTGGTCTGGCGCCGTCATCCGGGTGAGTACGCGTCGAAGACGCCGATGACCGACGGCCGCGACGTGTTCGTGGACGAGCTTCTCGCCGAGCACGAGGGGGCCGTGGTCGCGCCGGTGTCGATGCCGGCCGAGGCGCCGCTGTTCCTGATGTACACCAGCGGCACGACCGGCCGGCCCAAGGGCTGCCAGCACAGCACCGGCGGCTACATGTCGTACGTGGCCGGGACGTCCAAGTACTACCAGGACATCCACCCGGACGACATGTACTGGTGCATGGCCGACATCGGCTGGATCACCGGGCACTCCTACATCGTCTACGGGCCCCTGTCCCTGGGCACCACCACGGTGGTCTACGAGGGCGTGCCCAACTACCCGGACGCCGGCCGCCCGTGGCGGATCGCGGAGAAGCTCGGGGTGAACATCTTCCACACCTCGCCCACGGCCATCCGCCAGCTCCGCAAGATCGGCCCGGAGGAGCCGAAGAAGTACGACTACCACTTCAAGCACATGACCACGGTGGGCGAGCCGATCGAGCCGGAGGTCTGGCGCTGGTATCACTCCGAGGTCGGCAAGGGCGAGGCGGTCATCGTCGACACCTGGTGGCAGACCGAGACCGGCGGCTTCCTCGGCACCGGGCTGCCCGCGCTGATCCCGATGAAGCCGGGCAGCTGCGGCCCGATGGCGCTCGGCATCCAGGCGGTCATCCTCGATGAGAACGGCGAGGAGGTACCGGACGGCCGGGCAGGCAACATCTGCATCCGCAACCCGTGGCCGGGGATCTTCGAGACCATCTGGGGCCAGCCGGACCGGTTCGTCTCGACCTACTACGCCAAGTACAACAAGGATCCCGGCAGCAAGGACTGGCGCGACTGGCCGTACTTCGCGGGCGACGGCGCGGTCCGGGCCGCCGACGGCTACTTCCGGATCCTCGGCCGGGTCGATGACGTGATCAACGTGGCCGGGCACCGGCTGGGCACCAAGGAACTCGAGTCGGCCGCGCTGACCGTGAGCGAGGTCGCCGAGGCCGCGGCGGTCCCGGTCATCGACGACATCCGCGGCCGGGCCGTGGAGATGTACGTCTCGCTGAAGCCCGGCTTCGAGCCGAGCAAGGAGATAGAGAACAAGATCACCGCGGCGATCGAGACCGAGATCGGCAAGATCGCCCGGCCGAAGAACATCTGGATCGTGCCGGACATGCCGAAGACCAGGTCGGGCAAGATCATGCGCCGGGTCATCGCGTCGGTGTCCAACTTCGCCGACGTGGGAGACGTCACCACGCTGGCCAACCCCGAGGTCGTCGACAGCATCCGGCATCACGTGCAGAGCGAGAAGGTCGCCAGGGACGACGTCCCGCGCGAGCTCACCGAGATGGAGTTCGAGGAGATCAAGCGCTTCGGCTCCGAGTAACCCGCATTCGAACGCGCCGCCGCGGCGTGAGCCCGTCGCCCTCCGCCGTCCGGGCCCGGGCTACACTCCGCTGCGCGCTGACCTGGGTTCCCGCCCCGGATGCCCGGCCACGGCGCCCCGCAACGGTGGTCGGCCGGGAAAGGTTGTAGTCCCGTGATCGCACCTGGCCACCACGGTTCGACTGGGCTCGCTACGATGCCCGACTATGACCGCATTGTTCAGCAGGATCATTCCGATCCTGTTCGTCGCCGACCTTGCGGCCGAACGTGACTTCTACATCCGGCTGGGTTTCCACGTGACCTACGAGGGGCCCGAGTACCCGGACTTCGCGTCGCTCGGCCACGGCACAGTCGAGTTCGGCATCGAACGCCGGGACGGCTTCCACCGCGGCGGCCCTGATCACGTCCTGACCTGGCAATTTGGCGTCTCTGACATCGACCTGGCCCGCAAGCGGCTGACCGAGGCCGGCGTCCCGTTCCGGGAGGAGCTGATGACGCCCGCACCGGACTGGGAGTACCGGGTGCTGCACGCCCGTACTCCCAACGGCTATCACCTGCTGCTCGAGGAAGGCAGCGAGTGATGCGGTCGCCGGCGAGCGCCGTCAGCCGGGCAGCCCGGCGAACCCGCGGCGGACGGCGGACACGGTCTCGTCGGGTGGCGCGTCCCATATCTCCTGATTGAAGATCTCGACCTCGGCGTAGCCGCGATAGCCCGCCGCCAGGACCAGCCCGGTGATCCCCGGCAGGTCGATGTCGCCGTCGCCGAGATGGCCGCGGCCGAGCAGGATGTCGGCGGGCAGCGGCCGGACCCAGTCGGCGAGCTGGAAGCCCGCTATCCGGCCGCGGGCGTTGCCGATGTGAGCCGCGAGATCCGAGTCCCACCACACGTGGTAGGTGTCGATGACCACGCCGACGGCCTCGGCCGGGAACGGCAGCGCCAGGTCGACCGCGTCGCCGAGCCGGGACACCACGCACCGGTCCGCGCAGAACATCGGGTGCAGGGCCTCGACGCCGAGCCGCACCCCGAGCCGTTGCGCCACGGGCACCAGCTCGGCGATCGCGTCGGCCACCATGCGGCGGGCCAGGCCGAGATCCCGGCTGCCCGGCACCAGCCCTCCGGACACCAGGACCAGCACGTCCGCGCCGAGCTCGGCCGCCTCGGCGACCGCCGCCCGGTTGTCCGCCAGCGCGTGCTGGCGCGCGTCGGCGTCGGC
>JASHUI010000288.1:0-9440 GCA_030040095.1 Streptosporangiaceae bacterium
CACGGCCGCCGTCCACGCGGCCGACGTGGACGAGCGGGCGCGGTTCCCTTCGGAGACCTTCGAGGCCTTGCGGAGCGCGGGATCGCTGGCGGCTCTCGTGCCCGTCGAGTGGGGCGGCGCGGGGGCCGACCTGCCGACGGTCGCCCGGGCGGTCACGGCGCTGGGTCGGCGCTGCGGCTCCAGCGCGTTGATCTTCGCGATGCATCACAGCCAGGTGGCGTCGCTGGTCGGGCATGCCCAGGACCCGTCCGTGCAGCGGACGCTGCGCGCCGTCGCCGAGTCCGGTCTGCTGGTCGGCTCCGCCACCACCGAGGCCGCGGTCGGCGGCGACGTCCGCTCGAGCTCCTGCCACATCGAGCGTCAGGGCTCGCGGTTCCGCCTGGTCAAGCAGGCACCGGTCATCTCCTACGCAGAGCACGCCGACCTGATCCTGGCCACCGCGCGCAGGGACGAGTCCAGCGCACCCGGTGAGCAGGTCCTGGCCGTCTGCCACCGGGGCGAGGTCAAACTGGAGCAGACCAGCGCGTGGGACGCCCTGGGCCTGCGCGGCACCTGCAGCAACGGCTATCTGCTGACGGCCGAGGGTGATCTCGACAGTATCCTGACCACGCCCTACGCGCAGATCAGCGCCCAGACGATGCTGCCCGTGTCGCACCTGCTGTGGGCTTCGGCCTGGCTCGGCCTGGCCGAGGAGGCGGTCGACCGGTCGCGGCGGTTCGTCCAGGCGGCGGCCAGGGCCAGGCCCGGGACCGAACCGCCGGGAGCGCTGCGCCTGGCCGGGGCGCTGGCCCTGCTCCACCAGCTCAGGGTTCTGATATCGGCGGGCCTGGCCCGGTATGCGGAGCTGGCGCCGCGGCGGTCGGACCTGTCCCGGCCGGGCGTCGTGATCGAGTTCAACGCCATCAAGGTCTCGGCGTCGACGTTGCTGGTCCAGATCGTCAACGAGGCGATGGCGATCTGCGGTCTGGCCGGATACCGCAACGACGGGCAGTACAGCCTGGGGCTCATCCTGCGCGACGCGTACGGGTCCGGAGTCATGGTCAACAACGATCGGATCAGCCGCAACAACGCCGGCCTGGCGATCGTCGCGAAGTCTGTCTGAGCCGGCCCTGGATGAGACTCGAAGACTGGTTCACGGCATCGCTGTCCGACCACGGGGACGCCGTCGCTTTGATCGAGAACCATGACACCTGGACTTTCGGCGACGTTGACCTGCTGTCGCGCGTCTGGGCCGCGCAGGCCCGGCGCCGGCTGGTTCCGGGGCGAACCGCCCTCGCGGTGCTGGCCGGACGGAGCGCGGCCGGGTACATCGGCGCTCTGGCGGCTCTGCGGGCCGGCGCGGTCCTGGTGCCGCTCAATCCCGCGTTCCCGGCCGCCAGGACGATCGCGATGGCGACCGCCGCCGGGGTCGGCGCCGTCATCGTCGACGCCTCCGTCGGCGCGGGCCTGGTCGACGACGTCCGCGCATCGACGGGGGTGCCGGTGATCTGGGTCGACGCGCGGAAGGATCCCGGCGTGGCTCCCGCCGGGGCGGAACCGCGGCAGCGGCCGGGAATGCCGGCGGACACGGCCTACGTCCTGTTCACGTCCGGATCCTCCGGGACTCCGAAGGGGGTCCCGATCTCCCATGCCAACGCCTCGGCCTTCCTCACCGCCGCGGTCCGGCGTTATCCCATGACACCCGACGACCGCATGGTCCAGGCCTACGACATGACGTTCGACCTCGCGCTCGCGTCGCTGTTCCTCGCCTGGGCGCAGGGCTGCCCGATCGTCCCGGCATCTGTGTTCGCCCTGGCCGATCCCGCGAAGTTCGCCGCCAAGCACGGCATCACCGTGTGGGCCTCGGTCCCTTCGGCCATCGAGCTGGCGACCGCGGCGGGCAGGCTGAGCCCCGGCTGCCTGCCGACGCTGCGCATGAGCATGTTCTGCGGTGAAGCGCTCACCGTCGACGCGGCCTCGCGCTGGGCCCAGGCGGCCCCCGCGTCGACGATCGACAACACCTACGGTCCCACCGAGCTCACGATGTTCTGCACGGCACATCGATGGCAGCCGCGGGAAGCCCCGACCTACGCCGCCACCGTCCCGATCGGAGCGCCGTTCGAGGGCACCGAGGCCATGGTCGTGGACACGAACGGGCAGCCTGCCCCGACGGGGGAACTCCTGCTGCGGGGCGACCAGATGTTCGCCGGCTACCTTGATCCGCGCAACGACGAACACGCCTTCACGCCGGAAGGCTTCTCCGAGCGGCGGTGGTACCGGACCGGCGACCTGGTGGCCCGCGGCCCGCACGGCCTCACCCACCTCGGGCGCGTGGACGACCAGCTCCAGGTCGGCGGCCACCGCGTGGAGCCCGCCGAGGTCGAACACGTCATCCGGGCCACGCTCGGCGTCTCCACCGCGATAGTGGTGCAGCGCGGCACGTCGCTGGCCGCCTTCGTCGCTCCCGCCCCGGTCCCATCCCAGGCACTGAACCGGCTGGCCGCAGTGCTTCCGGCCTACATGTGCCCGACGCGCATCGCCGGCATCGACGAGGTACGGCGCAACGCCAACGGCAAGATCGACAGGACTCACTACAAGGATCACGCCGCGGACATGGCGTGACGTGCGCGGAGCGTCATACGGAGTCGGCGCCACGGCGGCGTCTGCGCTTGGACCGGCTGGGTTTGCCGGCTCGCTGCCACGCCGGATCTTCGGTCCGCCGCCTGCCAGACGTTCTTTGCGGCTGAGCTGGAGCAGTCGCTCGGCAGCTACCGCACGTTCCTCGAAGGCAATCAGGCTTTCGCCATATCGCGCGAGCCGCCCGCCCGGCCGCCCCTGACGCCTGGGCACGGCCCGCCGGTTTCCTGGCATGCTACGGTCCCTCTTTCCTCACGGATCCAGGTAAGCCATCAGGCCCACGGACACCTCCTCCAGTCCGCGCCCGCTGCGCGGGCGATACAGGCAGTGCGCCTCGTGGCGCACCCATGTCATCGATGCTGTTCGCCCCCGCGGCCATCCCGGCCACCAGGCAGGCCGCCTTCACCGCCGCGTTCACCCCGCACCGGCCGCCTGGCCGGACATGCTCGCCGACCAGGGCGCCCAGGCCGGCCCGCTGAGCCAGGGCCATCACCGGGACCAGGCCGGCCCGCGACACGAGATTCGGGTCATCGAACGTTGCGTGGATCTTCGCCAGGCTGTGCAACAATTGCACTTGCGAGGTGTCCTTTCAGCTCGGAACGTGGAAGTGTCAGCAACTCCCATCGTCCCAGCCCAGAGGGCACCTTTCGCGTAGACGCGCCGCAACTGCACCTATTCACGCGGTGGATTAAGGCTCAGTATTCACGGCCGACTTGACTCTCGATATGGCCGAGCGTACTATATATGTTGGGGTATTGTTTACCTCAATTTGGTTTCAAGAGAGAGACGGTGGATTGATGCACCGATGGAGGGGGCTCCCGTTCTGATGGGGTTGAACATCGATCTCATCGCTTACGACGGCCTGGATGAGCTCGACCTCATCGGACCTCTTGAGGTCTTTCGCCGCGCAGAGGTCGCTGGGGCGTCATTACACGCCAAGGTGGTCGCCGAGACCCTGAGCCCGGTTCGCTGCGCGCACAGGACGATGTTGTACCCGGACAGCCTGCCTTCCTCTTCCGCAGCGGTGCTGGTGCCTGGTGGGGGCTGGGTAGCCAATAACGGCTCGGGCGTCCGCCAGCAGATGGCCCGGGAGTACTGGCCGTCGACCGTAAGGCGGGCATCCTACCGCGGGGACCTTTTCATGAGCGTATGCACCGGTGCGATGCTGCTTGCGGAGGCCGGAGTCCTCGATGGCCGACGGGCCACGACGCACTGGGCTGCGGCTGACGACCATTCCTCGAGTGCCTTGCCGGGCACTGCGCGAGCCTGCGCCTAGTGCGCGAGCCGACCTGGCGCAGGCGTGTCTTGTTGCGTGGGCTGGCGTCCGCCGAGATCGCTTTCGAGGCGGCCTGAAGGAAGGGTGGAACCCACGGTGGAGACTGGGCTCAAGGCTCGGCAGATAGTTGATCGCGCGCCGTTCACCTTCGGCCAGCTGTCCCTATGGCGGTCGGTCCAAGGTCTGCCGCCACAGGCCTGCAACTTGCCGGATATCTGGCCGCTTCCGCCCAGCGCGACCGTCGCTTCGGTCAAACGCGCGCTCGAAGCCCTGGAGGAGCGCCATGAGTCACTGCGTTCGACATACGACGACGCTGAGCACGGTCTGACCCAGACGGTATGGGAGCCAGGCGCTATGTCGCTCGAAGTGGTCGAGGCGGGCGACGACCCGGGCAGCGGCGCCGAAGCAGCAGCAAAGCGGCTCCCTGCCAGCCCCTTCGACCTAGCCTTGGACCGTGCCTGGCGAGCGAGCCTGATCACCTCCAAGGGGGTACCCTCCGCGCTCGTCGTCTGCTTTCACCACATGGTCATTGACGCCTGGGCCACGATTCAACTGAGGAAGGAGTTCCAGATCCTGATTGGTGGCGGCTCCCTTTCGGGCGATGCCCCCCGATGCCGCGACCTCGCCGCTGAACAGTGGTCTGCCGCCAGGAGCAACCGGAGGAAGGCGGCGCGAGACTACTGGCAGAAAATCTTCGAGGCGGCGCCTGCCATGGAAAAGGCAGGGACGGCGCTCTCCACTCGCTGGGCGAGACTGTCCTCGGATACGGCCGCCGACGCCGCCAGCTCCCTCGCAGCGCGCCTGGGCGTCTCAGTGCCATCGGTGGTCCTGGCCGCCTTCGGCCTCGCGCTCGGCCGGCGTACCGGTCGCGACAAACTGATGATCGCGGTCTACGCCAATAATCGAAGCGATCCTCGCTGGCAGACATTGGTCACTTGTCAGAACCAGATCGTCCCGCTCTTGCTGACAGTTGACCCGGCAGAGGCGTTCGGCGCAGTTGTCCACCGGACCCACTGGGACCTGGTCCCCGCGTACCGGCATGGTGCCTACAACGTGGACGACATGGTCCAACTAGGGCTGCAGTACGGCTACAGCGGGTCGGTGAATGGCTCCTTCGAAGGGTCGGTGCTCGGCTTCTTCCGCTATTTCTTCAACTACCTGGGGCCATACGACCAGGAGAAGACATATCCCAAGACCGAGATAGAGACCGGCACCGCCGGCCGCAACATCGGAGCTCCCCTCTATTTGCAAATCCAGGACGGCAGGACGCTCACCTGTACGTTGCGGGAAAACTCCTCCAGCCCTAACGACGTGACCGGGATTCTCCTCCTTATGGAAGAAATTATCCTCGCCGCGGGCGAGCATCCAGCAGACCGCGACCTACCAGCGTCGAAAGGCATTTGAGCATGTCCCCCCAGGGCAAAGTTCGCGACCACCTTGTGGTTATTCATCGCTGGAGCGACAGTTACGCGGATTATGGCTCCTATGTCGACCACGGCACGCATAACGTCAGCTACGTCACCACTTCGCGCGCAGCCCGCAGCCTCCCAGAAAGGGCCGCCGCGGTCAGGACGGTGGGCAGCACCGAGGACGGGAAGGCGGTCAGGGCTGCGGTTTCGTCTCTCGTCGAGGAGCTCGGGAAGCCGGTCCGCATCGTCGCGTTGCATGAGGTCGATCTCGACATGGCCGCAGATCTCAGGGCGAAATTCGGTGTGCCCGGGCAGAGGTCCGACGAGCTCGCCCCTTTCCGGGACAAGCTGGTCATGGCAGGCCGGCTGGCTGCGGCAGGCATTCCCGTCCCACCAACAAGACCCGCAGCCGATCGCGCGGCCGTGCGCGCGTTTGCTGCGGACCATGGCTGGCCGGTGCTGATCAAGCCGGTGCGGGGGACCGCAAGCCAGGGCGTCGTCCGCTTTGCCTCAGAAGAGGATCTCGACAGGTACGAGTTCCAAGACGTGCCGATGCTGGTCCAGCCATACGTGCCGCACGACATCCTGCACGTCGACGGTGTGGCGACCGAAGAGGGCCTTGCCGTCTCGCGGATCTCGCGCTATTTGCACACCTGCCTCGAGTTCACCGAAGGGCTGGCGCTCGGTTCCGTCGAGGTGGACGACCCGCAACTGACGGCTCAGGTCGGGAAGTTCACCGCTGAGGTGGTCCGGGCGCTGTCGCCTGGGCCCTTGGTGTTCCATTTGGAGCTGTTCGCATCGGGCACGGGCGCGGCGCCGCAGCTGCAGGTCCTCGAGGTAGGTGCGCGGCCGGGCGGGGCAGAGGTCCCCTTAGTGTGGAAGGAAGTTCACGGCATCGACCTCATGGCGGTCGCCTTCGCCATGCAGACGGGCGCGTCGTTGCCGACTGCCATGTACACCGTAGCCGGGCAGGAGCAGGCAGAGTTCGGCGGCTGGTTGCTCGTACCCTGGCCGGCAAGTCGACCGTGCCGCGTCATTGGTGCGAACTCGCAGCTGGGGAGGCGCAGTGGCCCCTACACCGAGCGCATCCCCGTGGCCGGAGAGACCCTGGCTGACATCCCTGGCTACGAGCACGCCGGCGCCCGTTTCCGCTTCCGCGGCCGCCGCACCGCCGACGTCGAGGCCGCAGTCAGCTCGACCATCGAGGACTTCGACCTTCGTTGCAGGCCTCTCGACATGTCTGCTCCGGGCCGGGTCGTCCTCGTCGGCAGCGGTGGAAGGCCTTACCGGGAGTATGCCTTTGCGGCTGCCGCAGCTCAGTGCGAAACCTTCCTGGTTACTCCGGCAGAGCCCACATGGCAGCTCGGTTACCTCGGCGGGTACCGCGTGGCGCCCGGCACGGATGTCGATGCGCTGACTCGGGCGGTGGCGGAGTGCGTGGCCGGCGCCCGGGGCAGGGCAGGCGTGCTCACGTGGGACGAGGTCCTGCTGGAGGCAACCAGCGAGGTGGCCAGCCGCCTCGGCTTGCCTCACATATCCCCGGCGGCTGCCCACAATTGCCGGGACAAGCTGTCCACGCGGCGGCTGCTGCACAAGGCGGGTCTGTCCCCGGTGAGGTTCGCTCATGTGCGGGGCCGCGCACAAGCCCTCCGTGAAGCGAGCGCTATCGGCTACCCGGTGGTGCTCAAGCCGCGGTCGCTGGCGGGCAGCGTCGGTGTGGTGATAGCCCAGAACGCGGACGAGCTGGTCGCGCTGTACCAGCACGCCTCCGACGCTGCGTACCCGGGACTCGATCCGCTTGAAGGGCTGATGCTCGAGGAGTTCCTCGAGGGGCCTGAGATCAGCGTCGACTCGGTCGTCTGCGAGCAGGACGTCCGTCTCGTGAACGTGGCCCGCAAGCGGCTCGGCTTCGCTCCGTTCTTCGAGGAGGTCGGTCACTTGGTCTCGCCCTGGCGTCACGAGCCATGGGCAGACGACGTCGTCGCTCTGGTCGTGACGGCGCATCATGCTCTGGGGGTCGATTCCGGCGTCACGCACGCCGAGGTGCGGCTGACCCCAGCAGGACCGCGCCTCGTGGAATTGAACGGCCGGCTCGGCGGTGACTTCATTCCCTATCTTGGCTACCTGGCGACCGGAGTCGACCTGACGGCTGCGGCCGTGGAGCTAGCGCTCGGCAACCGGCCGAGCCTTCAGGCGAGCCGGGACGCTTGTGCGGAGGTGCGGTTTCTGTACCCGTCCGAGGACAGTCTCGTGTGCTCACTTGATGTTTCAGCAGTTGCTGCCGTGCCTGGAGTCGTGGAGGTCGTGCCGCTGGCGAACCCGGGCTCCAGGTTGCTGCTCCCGCCGCGGGGCGTGGTGCCGCGCCTCGCGGGGATCATCGTCAAGGGCGGCACTCCCGAGGAGTGCGGCGACGCACTGGACCGCGCATCAGCGTTGGTGCGGTACCGGACCGAGCCCCTCCGAACGGTCGCGGAGGCGCCATGACAAATATCGGAGCTACCGCCCGCCGGCTGCTCGGCAACTACACGCTGCCGTACAAGGGCGGGCGCGTCATCGTCGGCGCTGTCGTCGTCTACGCCACGAACAGCGGCCTCTACCTGGCCGGAAGCACGCTCTTCTTCCTCCGCGGCATCCACCTGAGCGATACCCAGGTGGGTGCGGGCCTCACCGTCGCAGGTCTGGTCGGGTTCCTCACCACCGTGCCCGTATGCATGCTGGCCCGGCGCTTCGGGCCGCTGCAGCTAATGCGCATGATCCTGGTGTGGCGTGCAGCCTGCTTCGTGGCGCTCGCTTTCGCCGACAACTTCTACACCTTCATGCTGTTCGCGTCCCTCTGGTGGATATCGCAGGGCCCAGTCCTCCCGACGGCGCAACAAGTGGTTGCTGCCGTCGGGGGGGACCGTAATCAGACTCGGTCGCTCGGGGTCGTCGGCTCTATCTCCAACGTCGGCATGTGCATCGGTGCGCTCGTGGCAGCGCCGTTCCTGAGCATCGGCGGCCTGTGGATGTTCAGGTGCATATTCCTGCTCGGCGGCCTGTGCTGCCTTGCTGCCTCAGGATTGATGGGCCTGCTCAAGGATCTGGCCAAGGTCGACCCCGCTGCCGCTCGCACGGCCCCTCTGGCTAAGCGGCGCGGGCGGCTGCTTCTCGTCAGCCGGGATCGGGCCTACCTCGCGCTGACGGTCATCAGTGGCCTGCTTTTCCTGCACACCGTGCTGCTCGGCGTCGCCATACCGCTGTGGCTCGTCCGCTCGACCGACGCCCCGCCGGGCTTACTCAGCGCATTGGTGACGCTGAACACGGTGCTGGCGATCACCTTCCAGGTACACGTCACCAAGCGCATGAAGAGCTCGCGGGACGGCACCAGAGCGTTGCGCTACGCGGGGTTCAGCCTTGCGGCGTTCAGTTTGGTGCTGATCACGTCGGCACACGCTCGAAGCTGGCTCGCGATCACGCTCCTGGTGCTGGCCACGGTGCTGCTGACGATGGGCGAGCTGTTGCAAGGCGCCGGCTCGTGGGAGTTGTCGTACCGGCACGCACCCGCAGCTCTGCGCACCGAGTACCTCTCGGTCTTCAGCCTCGGCAGCTCGGCCGTGGGTATCATCGGGCCCGCGCTGGTCACCCTGGTGCTGAGCCACGGGACCAAAGGGCTTCTCGACCTCTGCGGCCTTTTCCTGGCGCTTTCGGCCGCCGTCACCGCTTTGGGCCGCAGGCTTGCCCGGCCGGACGATCAGCATATGGAGGAGCCAGCGCCCGAGAGCACTCTTGACCCTACGGTCACTATTTAGGTCATGTGAAGGTCCGGGGAAACCAGGCGTAGCGATATTCGCGGGGATGGGTGTGGACCTGGAATTTCACGGTTTCCTGGGTGCGGCGCAGCTTGAGGAAAAATCGGGTGACCCGCGCGGAGTCGACCTCGTATCCGAACGGACCCGCGCGGTGCACGGCCGCCGTCCACGCGGCCGACGTGGACGAGCGGGCGCGGTTCCCTTCGGAGACCTTCGAGGCCTTGCGGAGCGCGGGATCGCTGGCGGCTCTCGTGCCCGTCGAGTGGGGCGGCGCGGGGGCCGACCTGCCGACGGTCGCCCGGGCGGTCACGGCGCTGGGTCGGCGCTGCGGCTCCAGCGCGTTGATCTTCG
>JASHUI010000289.1:0-4404 GCA_030040095.1 Streptosporangiaceae bacterium
TCGTGCCCGGCGGCCACCGGCCGGGACGGCCCGATCAGATGCAGCGCGACCGGGCCCGGGCCCGGCTGCCGGTGCCGGGCGGCTGCCGGATCGTGGTCCTCGGCTGCACCGTGGGGGCCGGCCAGACCATGACGACGCTGCTGACCGGGGAGGTCCTGGCCAGCCTGCGCGACGACAAGGTGGCGGCCCTCGACCTCAACCCAGGCCCGGCCTCGCTCGCGGAACGGGCCCGCGCGGTGCCGTCCCTGGCCGGCTCGGGCCCGGCCCGGCCCTCGCGGCTAGAGGTGGTCACCCGGGAGATCGCGGCCGGCGCCGGCGCGGAGGACCCGCAGGACGTCACCGCCGTCTTCGAGCTGCTCTCCGCCCGCTACCCGCTGACCCTGGCCGACCCGGGCGCCACGGCGGTGCCCAGGGTCCTGGCCGCCGCGGGCCAGCTCGTCCTGGTCGCGCCCGCCAGCCAGGACGCGGCCAGTGCCCTCGCCGCGACCCGGGAGTGGCTCGAGGCCAACGGCCATGGCGACCTCGCCGACGCGGCCATCGTCGTGCTCAACGGGGTCAGCCGGCACACCATGCCGCACGTCGAGCAGGCTGAGGCGCTGGCCAGGGGCAGATGCCGGGCGATCGTGCGGGTCCCCTGGGATGACCATCTCAAAGAACCTGAATCAGAACGCGCCGCCTCGCCCGCATCTGGGACCCGCCGGGCCGGGCTGGACGCGCCGCTCGGCACGGCCGCGCTGCACGCGTACACGGCCCTGGCCGGCGTGCTCGTGGCCGCGGTGGCCACGGTGCCCGAGCAGTTGCGGGTGCGGTCATGAGCGCCGCCAGGACCGCGGGCCGCAGCCGGCTGTCGGTGCGCTACTTCGACGACCGGATCCTGCTCACCGAGACCCACGCCTGGGCCTACTACCGGCTGCCGACGGTGTCGTACGAGTTCACCACGCCGCAGGACCGGGAGGCGCTGGCCACCAACGTCACGGTCGCGCTGGCCGCGATCCGGATGCCGGACGCCGAGGTGCACCTGCGCATCGCGCACCGGTCCTACCCCGCCGCCGATTGGGCCACGGGCCTGGACGCCACGTCGGACGGCGGGCCGGGCTGGCCGGACTACCTGGACGAGATGTACCAGCACGTGTGGGCCAAGGATTTCTGGACCAAGGAGGTCTACCTCGGCGTCCGTCTCGGCCAGCGCGGCATGCGGGCCCAGCTGTCGGGCGGGGTCTTCGCCCAGTTCATCGGCGCCTACCGGTCCAGCGAGGAGGCACTGGGCCTGGCCGACCCGGCCGTGCCGGCCGGCGAGATCGCCCGGTGGACCGAGCAGGCCGAGCGGCTGGGCCGCGCGCTGGGATCCAGCGCCCTGGCCGCCAGCCACGCCACCTGCGACGAGATCGCCTGGCTGTTCCGGCACGCGCTGGCCGGAACCGTGGGCGAGCCGCCGCCCTCGGCGGTACGCCGGCGCAAGTGGGGCTCGGGCGAGATCGAGTCGCTGCTGGAAGGCCAGGTGCACAACGGGCGCACGCTGCTGCGGCTCGAGCAGCCGGCCGGGGAGTCCTATGCCGCGTTCCTGTCCTTCGCCAGGTTCCCCGACGTCATGTACTTCCCTGAGGGCGAGCCCTGGCTGCACTACAGCGACGCGCTGCCGTTCCCGGTCGAGGCCAGCCTGCGAATGCGCCTGATCCCGCCCGCCAAGGCCAGCAAGGACGTCAGCCGCAGGCTGGCTCACGCCAGGGACATGGACGCCCATATCAGGGAGGCCGGGGCGGAGCTTCCCATCGCGCTGGCCGAGCAGATAGAGGCGGCGCGGCTGCTGGAACACGGCATCACCAAGGAACGGCTGCCGTTCGTCTACGGCTGGCACCGGCTGATGGTGACCGCGCCCACCCGCGAGCTGTGCGTGCGGCGGGCCGAGGCCGTGGCCGAGCACTACCGCGACGCCGGGATCGACGTGGTCAACTCCACCGGGGACCAGTTCTCGCTGCTGTGCGAGTCGCTGCCCGGCGACCGGGTGCGGCTCACGTCCTACCTGCAGCGCCAGCCTCTCTACACGATCGCGGGCGGGATGCCGACCGCCACCGTGGACCTCGGCGACCGGACGATGCCCGACGCCGGCTGGGTCGGCCCTTACATCGGGGAGACGCTGGGCCGGGCCAGGACCATCGTGCACTTCGACCCGCTGGTCGCCGCCGCGCGGAACCGGCCGACCGCCGTCGCGATCACCGGCGAGCCCGGCGGCGGCAAGACCACGCTGGCGCTGCTGCTCATCCTGCAGCTGGCGCTGCGCGGCGTGACGGTCGCGGTGATCGACCCCAAGGGGGACGCTGAGTCGCTGGTGGCCCTGCTGCGCGAGCGCGGCCGTCAGGCCCGGGTGCTGCCGCTGGGCAGCGCGGCGCCGGGCCTGCTCGACCCGTTCTCGTTCGGCGACGATCTCGCCGAGCGGCGCACCATGGCCACCGAGACGCTCCGGCTGCTGCTGCCCCGGATGAGCGAGGAGCGGGAGAGCGCGATGATCCAGGCGGTGGGCGCGGTCGCCCAGGAGCCGCAGCCCAGCCTGGGGAAGGTCGTGGCTTACCTGGAGAAGTCGGCCGACCCCGCGTCGATGAACCTCGGCGCGGTACTGCGGTCGATGTCCGAGATGCGGCTGGCCAAGCTGTGCTTCGCGCCGTCTGGCGGGCAGCGCATCGACGCGGCCGGCTGGACGACGGTGTTCACCCTGGCCGGCCTGACCCTGCCCGACATCGGGGTCAGGCGCGATGACTTCTCCTACGAGCAGCGGCTGTCGGTGGCCCTGCTCTACCTGGTGTCGCAGTTCGCCCGCAGGTTGCTGAACGGGATGGACCGCAGCCTGCCGAAGGCGATCTTCCTCGACGAGGCGTGGGCGGTCACCTCCACGCCGCAGGGCGCGAAGCTGATCCCGGAGGTGTCGCGGATGGGCCGGTCCCGCAACACCGCGCTGATCCTGGTCTCGCAGAACGCGGGGGACCTGCTGAACGAGCAGGTGACCAACTGCATTTCGGGGGTGTTCGCGTTCCGTTCCTCGGAACGAATGGAGGTCGCCAACGTGATGGCCCTGCTGGGCGTGGAACCGTCCGACGAGCACAAGGCGGTGCTGCGCGGCCTCGGCAACGGCGAGTGCATCTTCCGCGACCTCGACGGCCGGGCGGGCCGGATCGGCATCGACCTGATCTCCGATGAACTGCGGCGGCGCCTCGACACCAACCCCACCCGGGCCAGGCCCGAGGTGCCCGTCCAGCCCGACGTCGCTCCGGTCTCCGCCAGCCCCGTGCACGCCAGCTCCCGCCCGTCCCAGCCAGCCGGGTAGCCCCCCGCCACCCCCTACCCCCGCCAGGAGCCCCCCGAGATGCGCCGACCGCGCCGTTTCCCGCACCGCACGATTTTGGTGCTCGCCGTGCTGACGGTCCTGTTGGGCATGCCCAAGGTCGCGCACGCCGCCACCCATCCATTAGTCGCACGTCCGGCGGCGGCGGCCGCCCGCCAGAGCGCGGGCAGGCCGGCCGACGCGGTCACGGTGGCGGCGCGCCAGCCCGCCGTTTCCGGCGGCGGCGCCTGCTCGGTCCCCGGGATCGGCGACATCGCCTCGCTGCTCGGGTACTGCACTCTCGGCCAGAGCGGCCTGACCGGGGACCTGAACAACATCTGCCAGCCGTCGCTGCCCGATCCCGAGCCGGCCGACTCCGGCATCGACGCGATGGTCAAGCCGCCCGCGGCACCGGGCAAGCAGCCGGCCACGCTCTACGGCAGCTACGGGATCGCCGGGCAGTACTGGGCGGCGACCAACCTGCAGTGCTCCGACATGACGTCGCTGATCGGCAACAACGTCGCGAGCATGGTCTTCGACATCGCGAAATCGATCGACCGGGTCACGATCACGGTGTACCAGGCCGCGGCCGGCGAGGGCATCCTGAGCTGGCTGACGAACGTGGTCGACAAGCTGGTCAGCACCCTCGGCAACGCCATCTACTTCCCGTACCTGGCCGCCGTGGTCATCATCGGCGCGATCTGGCTGGCGTGGCAGGGGCTGATCCGCAAGCGCGGCACGCGCACGATCGAGGGCACGATCTGGATGGTGGTGGCCTGCGTCGCGGCCATCTGGCTGATCGGCAGGCCCGCGGACTTCACCGGCGTGGGCACCGCGGTGACCGACGGCATCACCCAGTCGCTCAACACCGCGTTCGCGAAGCTGCCCGCGCCCACCCAGAGCAACTGCCTGCCGGTGGCGAAGAACGATCCTCAGGTCCAGCCGGCCAACGGCTCGTTCTCCTCGAGCAACGGGCTGGTGGCCGAGAACGCGAACGAGCTGTGGAGCGTGCTGGTGTGCAAACCCTGGCTGGCGGGCGAGTTCGGCACGTTCGCCACCAGCGGCGGCGCGTCGGCGCCGGTGAACGCCTA
>JASHUI010000038.1:0-10016 GCA_030040095.1 Streptosporangiaceae bacterium
TGCTGGCCGCCGCGCAACCCGGCGCCGACATCGCCGCCGTGGTCTCGCGCGGCGGCCGTCCCGATCTGGCCGGCGGCGCGCTCCGGTCGGTGCGTGCGCCCTCGCTGCTGATCGTGGGCGGCGACGACCAGACAGTGCTGGACCTCAACCGGCGCGCGCAGGCCGAGTTCCGGTGCGAGAACGACCTCGCCGTCGTGCCGGGCGCCAGCCACTTGTTCGAGGAACCAGGGACCCTTGCCGCGGCCGCCGGGCTGGCCCGGGACTGGTTCACCAGCCACATGCTCACCGCTGCGCACGGCGCGGTGCTGCATCGGCCATTACCCCCGACCCTGGCCGCCCGGAAGGGCCGGGAGACATGGGCTGTAAGTCCCCTGTGACCGGGAGATTGGACTCTGCCAGGCCGATCCGGCACGCCTGATGCTTGAGAGGTGAAGACGAACTCGCCGGACCCGCGCACCAGCAGCCAAGGTTCCTCGCTCACCCAGGCGCAACAGAACCGGGTGGCCGAGCTGGACCAGTCTCGCATCGACTGGCTGGCCGCCCGCCGGGCCCAGCGGGCCTGCTGCTGCACGGCCGCGCCCGCCGTCATCGCCGTGATGCCGCCGTCGCCGGGCAGGCCGCACTCGACCGAGCTGTTCCTGTGCGGGCACCACTACCGGGCGTCGCGGCGGTCCCTCGAGGCCGCCGGTGCCGTGGTGCTGGACATGGACGGCCGCCCGGTCACCGAGCAGGACTGGTCGTTTCCTGCTGGCCGCCCTCGCGGGTGAGCCTGGGTTGGCCTTGCTCGTTGCTCCAGGCGGGTGACTGCGGCTCCGGGCGGCCCGGGACGCAAACCCAGGTGTGCGGCCCGGCCGCGATGTGCTTCGATGACGCGCATGGCGCACGGCCTGGTCCACCCACCCAAGGCGCGAGGCGGCGAGCGCATCGCGGTTCTATCGCCGTCGTTCGCGGCTGCGGGCGCCTTCCCCGCGGTGCACGAGCAGGCCATGCGCAGGCTTGCCGAGGTCACCGGCCTTGTCCCGGTCGAGTACCCGACGACGCGGAAGGTGGGCGCGACCGCGCTGGAGCGTGCCGCCGACATCAACGCCGCCTTCGCCGACCCGGGGATCCGCGCCATCCTCGCGGTGGTCGGCGGAGAGGACCAGATCACCGTCGTCCCGCACCTGGATGCCGCGCTCGCGCGCGCCGATCCCAAGCCGTTCCTCGGCACCAGCGACAACACCAACCTGCACCACTGGCTGTGGGCGAACGGCATAGCAAGCTTCTATGGCGGATCCTCGCAGGTCCACCTCGGACCCGGTCCGCGCGTCGACGACGTCCACGCCCGGTCGCTGCGCGCCGCCCTGATCACCGGCGAGTCGCTCGAGATCACCGATCCTGGTGAATCCGAAGACGTCGGGGTGGACTGGGGCGACCCGCGCGCCCTGGAGTCCTTCGGGGAACGGGAGAATACCGGGCCGTGGAGCTGGCACGGCCCGGCTCGTTCGGTGACCGGCCCTACCTGGGGCGGCTGCCTGGAGGTCATCGAGGAGATCCTCACCGCGGGGCGGTTCCCATTCGGCCCGGACGTTCTCGACGGCGCGGTGCTCCTCATCGAAACCTCCGAGGAGCTCCTGCCCGCGCGCAACGTCGGCTGGATCGTCCGCGCGCTGGGCGAGCGGGGCATCCTCGGGGCGGCCGGCGCGGTCCTGGTGGCTCGCCCGCCGGTGTCTGACGCCACCCGCCGGCCGCCGTCTGGCGAGCGGGCCCGGCTGCGCGCCGAGCAGCGCGATGTCGTCGTGGAACTCATCGGCAGGTACAACCCCGAGGCCGTCGTCTGCGTCGGCATCCCGTTCGGTCACACTCGCCCGCAGTGGATCGTCCCGCACGGCGGCGCGATCACCGTCGACGGCGCCGCCCGCCGGGTTATCGGCGACTACTCATAGAGTTACGGCGTTTCGGTGCCGCCCGGCGCGCCGGGCGCGGCCACCAGGCTGTCGCTGGTCAGGTCGGTTGCCGCCGCGGCCGGCTGGTAGCCGGCCTCGCCGTGCTCGCTGAGATCGAGGCCGGCTTCCTCGTCGTCCGGGCTGACCTGCAGTCCCACGGTGTGGTCGGTGACCCACAGGATGATCCAGGTCATGACGAACGGGAAGGCGATTCCGGCGACGGCCAGCACCGCCTGGCGGCCGAGCTGAGTCCAGCCGCCGGCCTCGCCCGCGGCGTTCACGGCGAGACTGGCAAAGGCGCCGGTGAGCAGGACCCCGATGGCGCCGCCGACCATGTGCACGCCGACGACGTCGAGGGAGTCGTCGTAGTGGAATATGTCCTTCAGGTGGACGGCGCCGTAGCACAGCAGCCCGGCCGCGGCACCGATGATGATCGCCGCCCACGGCTGCACGTAACCCGACGCCGGGGTGATGGCCGCCAGGCCGGCGACGGCGCCAGCGGCGATGCCCACGCCCGATGGCTTGCCGCGGTGCCACCATTCGACCGCCATCCAGGCGAGCATCGCGGTGCACGCCCCCAGCTGGGTGTTGACGAGCGCGTAGCCGGCGACAGTTCCGGCGGATGTCGCGCTGCCCGCGTTGAACCCGAACCAGCCGAACCACAAGATCCCCGCGCCGAGCAGCACCAGCGGCACGCTGTGCGGCCGCTCCAGCTGGTGACTTCGGCGCAGGTACAGCGCGGTGGCCAGCGCCGCCGCACCGGCCAGCTCATGGACGACCGAGCCGCCCGCGAAGTCGATCGCGTGCAGGCCGCCGGAGCCGAGGAACCCGCCACCCCACTCCCAGTGCGCGAACGGGCTGTACACCAGCAACGACCACAGGCCGATGAACACCAGGTAGCCGCGGAAGCGCATCCGTTCACAGAACGCCCCCGCGATGAGCGCCGGGGTGATCACGGCGAACTTCATCTGGAACGCCATGTACACCAGCGACGGGATCGTGGGGGCATAGCTGTTCGGCGTGCCGGTGACGTCGTGCAGCACCACGAACTGGAGGCTGCCGATCACACCGCCCCAGTGACTGCTGCCGAACGCCAGGGAGTATCCGACGATCACCCACAGCAAGCTGACCACGCCGATGGCCACGAAGGACTGGACCATCGTGGCGACCACGTTCTTCGCCCCGACCAGACCGCCGTAGAACAGCGCGAGCCCCGGCATCATGAAGAACACCAGGGCGGTAGAGGTCAGCATCCATGCGGTATCACCAGCGTTGATGTGCACACCAACCTCCCCAATGACCGCGGCGCCTTTGCCCCGGCATGCAGTGGATCACATTAACTCCAGAGACGTTGGTCCGCAGGCAAATCAAGACGTGCCATTAACGCCCCGTCAGCGGGCTCTGCCCGATCCTGCTAGGGCGGCGAGGCCTCGGCCGTCCATCGGCCATCGCGCATGATGGTGCGGCCGCTCATCTCCGCGAGGCTGTTCCACGCCTGCGCGGTGCGAGGAGTCGCGATCAGGTAGACGTGAGGCACGTCCTCCTGGCGCGGATCCCACCCGGTCCGGGCGGCGTAACATCGCGCGACCAGGTCCGGTGCGTCCGCGCACGGCACGACCTCGGCCGTTGCCTCGATGATCGTGACATCCCGGCTGGTGCCCAGCGCCAGGCGAACGTCGCCGCTGGCAGTGGCGTTCCTGGCGGTAGGCGACGGCGCCGGGGTGGCCAGAATGACGTGTGCACCGTCCCACGCGAGCGACAGCGGCACAAGGTGCGGGCGGCCGGCGCTGGCAGTGGCGGCCCACACGTCGGCGTCGCCCTCCAGCCGGGCAAGCGTATCGGCCGTTCGCTCAGCGGCGGTACGGACGGCGTCTCCCACGCGGCTGAGAATACGCCCCGCGGCAAGGGACAAAGCCGCCGCGCCGTTGCTCCAGCCCGCCGTATGCGGCCGTTCTCGTCGGGCAGACTGTCCCGCAGGGCTTCTCTTAAGCCGAGCGCCTGGTGACCGACGGCTGTCGGAGCGCAGGCATGACCCGGTCGGCGAAATCCGCGACTTTCTCCTGCCAGCCCTCCTCCAGCGGCCCTTTTATGCCGGTCACCAGGACCGCTCCATCGGTGACCTTGACCAGTCCCTTTGCTTCCAGCACCTCATTCATGGCCGGGATGACCCGCTCCCACCGGTCCAGCTCCTCCTGGGCCGGCATCTTGCCGGTCTTCTTGTCGGGCTTCGGCGCTCCCTGGGTGGTCAGGACCGCGTATCTGGTCCCTGGCTCCAGGACGACCTTGCGCAGGAATCTGCGGGCATTTCCCTTCGGCTTTCCTATCCTCCCGGGCGAGCTGAAGACGTAGAGGTCTGCCTTGGGCAGGTCCTTCGGGTCGGCGTCCCGGACATGCTGGACCTGGACGGTCACCCCCCGAGTCGCCATGATCTTCTTGAACTCATCCGCGACCATGGCGCCGTTGCCGAATTTCGAAGCGTGGTAGTAGGCGACGTTCATGACGGCCCCCCAGCCTCGTCGTACCTTTCCATTTCAAGCCTCGCGCCTGCGCCGCAGCGGAGCCCAGAGGCCAACGTCCCGAGCCCGGGAACCAGATCCCCGCGCCATCCGCGGGGCGGGCTGGCCGACCGCGGACGCCGCCGCCGGGCTTCTTATGCGCCGCCCGTCAGGGCCTGCAGGGTCAGGTCGAAGGCCGGGGCCGGGATGGCGGCCAGGCAACCGGTGTTGAGGTGGCCCACGCTGGCACTCTCGATGAACTCCTGAATCAGCGCCACCTGGCACGGCCAGGTGGCGGAGGTGAATTGGTGTCCCTGGCCGGGCAGGGCGATGTCGCGGCTGTCCGGCCAGAACCGCTGCGCTCCCGCCATGTTCCGCGGCTGGTCGTTCGGGTCGGCGTCGCCGTTGAACGCCAGCACGGGCACGCGGGACGCCGTCAGCTGCTCGCTGCCCACCGCGGCGGCGGACTTGGGGATCATCGGGCAGACGTACTGCCACCACTGCGCGTTCTGCAGGTCCGCCTGGTATTCGAAGCTGGCCCGCTGATCCGACAGCGCGGCGGGCTGGTTGCTCGCCCACGGCTCGGCGCACACGATCTCGTACTGCATCATCGGGGTAGCGCCCCCGCCGGTCCCGGTCAGGCCGGCGGCCTGCAGGGCCTTGACGACCGCGGCCAGGGCGGCGATCTTGTTCGTGGCGGTGCCGAGGGTGTGGACCAGGACCGGGATCGGGGCCAGGTCGCCGGCATGCAGCGCCTGGTAGATCGCGGAGGCGAGGGTGGCCTGATCCAGGCGCAGCGTTTCCCTCGTGGGCGACCGGGCGGCCGGGACAACCC
Source organism: Streptosporangiaceae bacterium (assembly GCA_030040095.1). Taxonomy (GTDB): domain Bacteria; phylum Actinomycetota; class Actinomycetes; order Streptosporangiales; family Streptosporangiaceae; genus JASHPR01. The sequence goes on from JASHUI010000038.1 coordinate 5,256, forward strand.
AGGGGGACTTGCCGAGCGAGGCCCAGAGGGAGTCCCAGTCGGCGACCAGATGCGGGAAGGCCTGGTGGCAGGCCGGCTCGGCTGCGCAGCTGGCGAACACATAGTCCAGGGCCAGCTGCGAGTTCCCGGCCTCCCGCTCGAACATCGGGACGTTGAGCAGGCTGCCGTTCAGCAACGTCATCGTCCGCACCTGGCCCGGGTGGCGCAGCAAGAACACCTGCTCGGCGGTGGCTCCGTAGGAGCCGCCGATGAGGTTGGCCGTGGCATAGTGCAGCGCCGTCAGGATCTGGCTGACGTCGTCGGTGAACATCGCCGTGGTGTAGAACGCGAGGTCGCCGTGCAGCCGGGCCGCGCAGGACTCGACGCTGGCGCGCAGCGCCGCCTTGTCGGCCAGGGTGGTCGGGAACGCCGGGCACGTCAGCGGATTCGACTCGCCCGTGCCGCGCTGCTCGATGAACACCAGGTCCCGTCGGATGTTCAGGCTGGTGAGGTCCGGCAGCCACGCCGCGATGTCATCTATCGCCGAGGCACCGGGACCGCCGGCGAAATACACCACCGGGTCCGGCGCCCGGTCAGGCCCGATGGCCGGGAAGACCACGAACCGGATCGCGATCGTCCGGCCCTTCCCGCTCAGCCGGTCCTCCGGCACGATAAGCCTCCCGCACCGGGCCGCCGTCGCATCGACCGTGCACGACCTCACGGTCAGCGAATTCACCGGCGGCGCGCTGGCAGCCGGCCCTCCGTGCCCGCCGCATGACGCGGCCGCCAGGCCCAGCACGGCCACGATGCCCAGCACCCGCGCCGCGTGACCTGCTCCCTCGCGGCGGTTCCCCGCGGAAACGCTCACGTCACACCTGCCCATGACCCGATCCGCGGCCCAAGGTATGACCGGCACGAGACAGAGCGCAGGGCCGAACGTCACCTCCCGGGCGGCAACGGTCCCGCCGCATCAGCCCGCTCCCGTCCAGGCGCCGGCCGGCCCGAGGGCGCCGCGGGCTACTGCTCGGACAGGATGGCCTCGAGCTCGGCCAGCGGGTCGCGGACGACCGGGCCTCGGGTCTCGACCCGCGCGCTGCGGATCGTGCCCGGGAACGGGAACGGCGCTGTATAACCCGTGCCGACCGCGGGGCCCCACTCATAGCCGCAGGTGAGCCCGGCGCCGACGCCGTTGAAGCCGGACGGGGTGAACCGCGGGATCGCCGCGCGGCCGGCCTCCTGTCCGTCGCAGCTCAGCACGCCGGTGCCGCCCGGGCCCTCGTCCTTGGTGAAGGTGAACTCGATGTGATGCTCGCCCGGCCGGAGCGGAGCGGCCGAGTCGACGACGTGCCGCTGCTTGCCGTAGAGGTTGTGCACGTAGCGGGCCCGGCCGTCGAGGATGTGCAGCGACCACCCGCCGAGGGCGGATCCCAGCGCCAGCAGGACGCCGTCGGCCGGGCCGTCCTCGGGCACGGTGACGTCCACGATCAGCGCGTGCGAGCGGTTGCGCACGTTCACCGCGACCGACTCCGGCACCTGGGCCGCGCCCTGGAAGTAACGGAACGCCTCGCGCGGCGGGCGGTGGTCGGGCTTGGGGTGGACCAGGGCCCACAGGACCCGGTTGTCGAGGGGGAGAACCTGGTTGCGCTCGGCCTCCGCCCACCAGAGCTCGATGAGCCGGCGCAGCCGCTCCGGGTGCTGTCCGGCCAGGTCCCGCGTCTCGGACAGGTCGTCGGCGACGTGGTAGAGCTCCCAGACGTCCTCGTCGAACGGCGCGTTCGGGTCCTGGTCGTCGTACAGCGGCCCGACCGGGTGGAACGTCACCGCCTTCCAGCCGTCGTGGTAGATGGCCCGCGATCCGAACATCTCGAAGTACTGCGTCGTGTGCCGCCCGGCCGCCCGGGCCCCGTCCGCGCCAAGCAGGTAAGCGAAGCTCACCCCGTCGACCGGGGTCTGCGCGATGCCCTCGATCTCGGCCGGGTACTCGAGCCCGGCCAGCTCGACCAGCGTCGGGGCGACGTCGATCGCGTGGGCGAACTGGCCGCGGATGCCGCCCGGCTGCACCGGCCCGCCCGCCCACGAGATGATGCACGGGTCGGCCACTCCGCCCTCGTGCACCTCCCGCTTCCACCGGCGCAGCGGGGTGTTCCCGGCCATGGTCCAGCCCCACGGGTAGTTGTTGTGCGTGAGCGGCCCGCCGATCTCGGCCAGGCGGGCGTACATCTCCTCGTCCGGCGCCGGGTCGAGGTTCACCATGCGAACGTCGTTGATCGACCCCGAGGCGCCGCCCTCGGCGCTGGCCCCGTTGTCGGAGACCACGACGACGATGGTGTTGTGCAGGTCACCGGTATCGGCCAGGAACGCGAGCACCCGGCCGATCTGCTCGTCGGCGTGCGACAGGAACCCCGCGAAGCACTCCATGAAGCGGGCGGCGACGGCGCGTTCCCGCGGGCCGAGACGGTCCCAGGGCGGCACCCAGCCCGGCCGCGGCGACAGCGCCGTGGACGGCGGGATCAGGCCCGCGGCCAGCTGGCGCCGGAACGTCCGTTCCCGCCAGGCGTCCCAGCCGAGGTCGAACCGCCCGAGGTAATGGTCGCGCCAGCGCAGCGGCGGCTGGTGCGGCGAATGGCAGGCGCCGGTCGCCAGGTACAGGAAGAACGGCTTGGCCGGATCGACCGCGCGCAGGTCGGCGACGAACTCGATCGCGTGATCGGCCAGGTCCTCGGTCAGGTGATAGCCGTCCGGCATCGAGGCGGGCGGGCGGACCGAATGGCTGTCGTGGTAGAGCGCGGGCACGAACTGGTGGGTCTCGCCGCCGTGGAAGCCGTACCAGCGGTCGAAGCCCCGGGCCAGCGGCCAGGTCGCCCGCGAGGCGGCCATGTTGGTCTCGTCCTCGGGCGACAGGTGCCATTTCCCGACCGCGTAGCTCGCGTAGCCGGCCGCGCGCAGCACCTCGGACAGGTACCCGTTCTCCCGCGGCGGCTTGCCCCAGTAGCCGGGGAAGCCGACGGCCAGGTCGGCCACCCGGCCCATGCCGCTGCGGTGGTGGTTGCGCCCGGTCAGCAGGCAGACCCGGGTCGGCGAGCACAGCGACGTGGTGTGGAAGTTGGCCAGCCGGACGCCGGACGCCGCCAGGCCGTCGATGACCGGCGTCTCGATGTCCGAGCCGTAGCAGCCGAGCTGGGCGAAGCCGACGTCGTCGAGCACGACCAGCAGCACGTTGGGCGACCCGGGCGGCGGGGCGGGCTCGGGTGGCCACCAGGGCTGCGAGTCGCGCCAGTCCCGGCCGATCCGGCCGTTGAACTCATGTCCCACGTCTGCTGGGCCCCTTTCCGCGCGCTTGCGCTGTGCCCCGGGTCCTGGCGTGCCGGGGCGTTGCCTGGCCGACCCCGAGGCGTCGCGTTCAATCTCGATGAGGTTTTGATCGCGTTTTCCACCCGCAGTGGCTAATTTGAGTCTGTGGCCTATGATCTCGCGGCACCCAAATCCGGGCGCAGCGCGGGGACAATGGTCCGCTACGTGCTGGGCGTGCTGATCGGGATCGCCGTTCTGGTCCTGCTGTTCGGCGAGCGCGGCGACCTCGTCGCGGCCCGGCACGAGTTCGGTCACCTGGCCGTCGGCTGGGTGGCTGCCGCGGTGCTGGCCGAGGCCACGTCGCTGTCGACCTTCGGGGTCCTGCAGCACCGGGTGCTCGACCTGGCCGGCTCGCGCATCGCGCTGCCCGGCCTGGTGGCGGTCAGCCTGGCCAACGAGGCCATCGCGAACACCGTGCCGGCCGGGCCGGCGTTGTCCTGCGTCTACCGGTACCGGTTCTACCGGCAGCGCGGCGCCACCGAGGCCAGCGCCGGCTGGGGCATCTTCACGGTGCTGATCGCCCAGGCCATCAGCATGTCGCTGGTCCTGCTGCTCGGCGTGCTCGTCGCCATGCTGGCCAGCGCCAGCATCCGGGGCGCGGGGATCGCCGCGGTGGGCCTGGTGATCGTCGTCGCGGGCGGCGCGGTTCTGGTCCGCCGGGACCTGGTCCTGCGGCTGGTCGCCGCGGGAGTGCGGGTCTCGCAGCGGGTCACGGGGCACCCGAGGAGCGAGAGGGTCGCGCGGATCGAGGCTGCCCTGGCCCGGATGCAGGAGATCCCGTTGAACACGCGGTCGACGGTCTCGGTGGTCGCGATCGCGGTCGTGGTCTGGTCCTGCGATTTCCTGTGCCTGCTGTGCAGCTTCGCGGCCGTTCACGCCTCGGTTCCCTGGAAGGGCGTGCTGCTGGTCTACGGCGCGGCCCAGGTGGTCAGCGCGCTGCCGATCGTTCCCGGAGGGCTCGGCATCGTCGAGGGCAGCCTCGCGGTCATCCTGGCGGCCTACGGCATCGCGCGCGCTCCCGCGATCTCGGTGGCGCTGGTCTACCGGCTGGTCAGCTTCTGGCTCTCGATCACGGTGGGCTGGATCAGCGCCGGGGGCATCGCCTATCAGGCCCGGCGAACGAGCCGGGCCGACGGGTCGCTCGCCGAACCGTAGCCCAGCCCGGGCGCATGCGCAGGCGGCGGCGCAGGCTGCCCGGCTGCCCCGCGACCAGCGCCAGCGAGAGGCCCTCGACATACCCCGAGCCGTCCGCGTTCAATCCGGCACTGAACGTCTCGTGGCCGGCGACGAGGCCGTCGACCCGCAGCGGTGCGGCGCAGGACAGGCGCGTCTCCAGGCGTGTCTGCGGGCGCGTCCCGGGGCGCGGCTGCGGGCCCGCGGGTGAGATGCGCACCGACCCGGCGGGCACGTCGACGTCGAGCCCGAGCACGG
>JASHUI010000290.1:0-3593 GCA_030040095.1 Streptosporangiaceae bacterium
TTGTCCTGTCGGCCATCGACGTGTTCACCGACGACCTGGCGGCGCACCTGTTCCGGGGCACCTGCGGCCGCCCGGTCCAGGGGATCCTGCCGCTGGCCACCCGGGAGCGCAGCGACACCCGGCTGACCGTGGACTGGACTCGCTGCCGGGGCCACGGGCTCTGCGCCCACCTGGTGCCGGAACTCGTGCAGGTCGACGGCCAGGGCTATCCGGTGTTCCTTGACATGCCGGTGCCGGCCTGGCTGCGGCAGGAGGCGCAGCAGGCGGTGCAGATGTGCCCGTCGCTGGCGCTGCGGCTGGTGGCCCCGGCGCCGGCGCCGGCGGCGTCCCCGGCACCCGTGCCCAAGGAGCCGGCCAAGGCCAAGCTGACCGCCAAGAGGGGCGGCAACCTGAAGCTGGTGGCCAGCAAGCCGTCCGAGTCGGACCTGGACGTCGACGAGGCCTGGATCGCCGACCTCTCCGACGTCGGCCGCCAGATCCCTCGCCCGATCAACTGATCGGTACGTCGTGGTTTTGACCTGCACTCGCCTGATTCCGTCCGGCAGTGACACCAGCAGATCGTAGATCGTTGGCTCTATCGGCAGCGATGTGTTGTATCCGCAGAGCTGGAACCACATGGCCGCAATGGACGTCCCGGCTTCTCTAAGATGCTCCAAGTCAGGCTTGAATTCGGGCCTGGCGGCCTTGCCTTCAGCAAGCGGCTCCAGTCGGCTCAGGTCCAGCCCGAGGCGAGCGGCGTGCGCCTTTATCCGAATGCGTTCGTCCGTACTGTCGTGGGCAAGGCCCAGTTCTGAAAGAAGTTCCCGCCAGGAATAAGCGCTGACCACGGCCCGCCTGAGCTGCGGGTCCGACCAGCGACGTTGGCCGGTGAAGTGGGAGGTGTCCAAGCCGAGGCTGGCGGCGTATCGCTTGACGATTCGAATGGAACCGGCCGAGGTCGCACGGAGGCCAAGTTCGCGCATGACGCCACGCCATGACCTGGACGCCGCTACGGCTGAGATTAACTGAGAGTCCGACCACGTGCGTTTGTCAGCAGAATTCCTGGCCATGCCAGCCGGGCTAGCGGCAAGGTCCGACAAAACCACCGGTGCGGCAGTACATCAACAATCCGGCGAAGCCACCGGTGCGGCGGCACATCAACAATCCAGCAAAGCCACCGGTGCGGCGGCACGTCAACAATTCGCTTTGTCGGGACGGGCGGATTTGAACCGCCGGTCTCTACACCCCCAGTGTAGCGCCTTAACCAAGCTGGGCCACGTCCCGCTTGTCCTCCCGGACCGTCAAATGCTAGCGCACTCCGGGCGTGCGCTGCCACGCGGCAGCGAGTGGCCATACTTTATACGGCTCATGTACGCGTAGGATATGGTTGCTGGGTCACCTGCTGGGGAGGTACCGATGGCCAGGCGCGTGAAGGTGACGGTCAACCTGACCGAGGACGACGTCGCCGAACTCAAGGAGCAGGCCGAGCGGGACAGCATCACGATGACCGACGCGCTGAGGCGTTCCATCGCGGTCGGCAAGCTCGTGACCACCGCGGTCCGCAACGGGGAGAAGGTGCTGATCCGGGGCCCGCGCGGGGAAACCCGCCAGATCGAGCTGCTCGGATGACCTCAGGGCATGCGGCCGCCGAGGAGGACGACGACGCGGGGCGATCGCTCGACTTAACCACCGGCCAGCCGCCGCCGCGGCTGCCGGTGGACCAGCCGCTGGTGGCCACGCCCGACTTCAACCCGCGCCGGATCCAGGAGCGGGTCCGGACCGGGGTGGCGGCCGCGGTGGTGGGCGCGGTGATCCTGGAGACGCTCATCCTCCTGTTCGCCTATACGTTCGGGAGCATCCCGGCCAACAACCTGTCCGCTGTCACCACCGCGGTCATCACCCCGCTGGTCGGCATCGCGGGCACGGTGCTCGGCTTCTACTTCGGCAGCCACCGCAGCGAGGGCTGACTGGCTGGTCCCGGGCGGCGGCGTCCGGCTGCCGGCTCCCGTCACTGTTGCTGCGGGTGCAGCCTGCTGATGTCGAGAACCTGGGGATGCGCCCGGCCGTAGCCGATGCCGGCCAGGCCGGCGGCCGTGACCATCGCGCCGGCCAGCAGGTACGCGGCCGCGACCCCGAGCGCCCCGGCCACGGCACCGAAGACGATCGCGCCCGCGCCCTCGAGCACGATCAGGCTCCCGATCATCGTGCTGGTGACGTGCGCCATGCGCTCGGCCGGTATCACGTGAACGAAGGTCGTCTGCGCCGCCACGACCCAGCCGAAGGCGAGGCCGATGGCGAAGTTTCCCGCCACGACGAGCACCGGGTCGGCGCGCACCGCCGCCGCGGTCACCATGAACGCGATCCCGCACCCGGTGATGTACCAGAACTCGCCCAGAACCCGCTCGCTCAGCCGCGTCTTGCCCACCACCGTGGCCGCGATGGCCTGGCCGGCTGCCATCGCCGCCAGGGCCGCCGGCACCCAACCGCGGTCGGTCGTACTCAGCGTCGTGGCCAGCGTCTGCGGCAGGGCGCCGAGCGAGAGCCCGATCCACGCGACGGGGACCAGGGCCGCCAGCGTCCGGTCACCGAAGATCGTCCGGATTCCCGTGGTCATGGAGCCGCGTTCACGAGGACGTGATGATCCGGGCACCCTGAGGCCGACCAGCAGCACCGCGGCCAGGACGAAGCTGGCCGCGTCCGCCCCCAGCGCCGGTCCCGTCCCGACGACGATCGCCACCGTCGATCCCGCCACGTAGCCGAGGACCTCGGACACCTGGTTGGACGCGGTGACCAGCGCGATGAGGCGGCCTCGAATGCCGCGGGGAACGGCCTCGGCGATGGCCCCGGTCCTGATCGAGTTGAACGCGGTCCTGATCCCGCCGATCAGCGCCGCCGCCACGAAGACCGCCCACAGCCCGGACGCGACGATCGGCAGCGACACGGCGATGGCCCCGGCCAGGCTCAGCACGATCAGGCCCGCGCGGCGCGGAATCCGGTCCAGCCAGGGCCCGATGCCCGCGGAGACCGCGAACGCCGGCACGGCCTGGATCCCGAAGACGGCGGCGGATCCCAGCGCATGACCGCCGGAGCGGTCGTAGCCGGCCAACAGCAGAGCCCCTAAGCCGACGAAGTCGCCCAGGTAGGAGATGGTTGCCGCGGTCCAGAGCCGCCATGCGGCCGGGTCGATGAATACCGCCCGGTAGCGGAGTGATCCGCCAGAGCCCACCTGCGCACCTTGCCGTCGGGCCGGAGCCATACGAAACAGTAGCGTCCCGGCAAATTGCCGTATTTATGGACAGCAAAGATACTTGCCAGTTCTTCACCCGCGCAACCCAACGGAGTCAATTGGTGACGGAAAGCTTCGATCCGACCCCGGGCGGGACGCCCCACGGGCACCAGGCGGGGTTGACATTACGCGAACACAGCCGGTCTGACTGGCTGGCCCCGGCTCCGGCCGGGTCGCGGCCGTTCCGGCCGGCTTGCGCCGGCCGCGCGGACGGTCCACGGCAACCGGGAGCAGATGTACGCCTGCGACCCACGCGGACGGCCCACGGCGACCGGGAACGGATGGCCGCCCGCGACCCGCGCGCCCGCCCGGGAGCGCTCAGCCGGCC
>JASHUI010000291.1:0-6415 GCA_030040095.1 Streptosporangiaceae bacterium
CCTTTGGGGAGCCTGCCGTGGATGTCCCATATGGTCTACTCAGACCATATTGCCATCACCAGCGGTGACAAGTCGACCACCAGGAGCAAAAGATTCTTCGCGAGTCTGCCTCGTTTGCTCCATCGATCCGAGTCACGCTGCGTGATTCTAGCGACACGCAGCGTCGCAACGGGCAGATTCGGAAAAGTCATCCCCCCCTCCCCTCAGCTTCCTAGCTCGACTGCCTCCAACTCCCGCCACCTGGCTCGTAGCCGCTGGTACATGGCGGCTGCCAGCTCAAACTCCCTGTTTCCCAGGGCGCTGACGGCGGCGGACACCTCAGCCACTGACTGGTCCGCTCGGAGCGCATCGTCGTCGAGCAGCTGGACCAACCCTCCGTAATCAAGTTCTACCAGCGAGTGGGGATGGAACTCCTCGAGCCACCGCCCAATCTCCTCAAGTGCAACGGTAGCTCGCACAAGGTCAGCCGCTGCCGGTGCCCCGTCATCTGCGTCTTTTCCGGGCGGACGCGGCCCCGGGGAGGTGCCGGGCACACGGCGGACCGTGGCCAGGGCCCGCGCTACCCGGCGCCGGGCCTGAGCCATGGTGGTGGCGTAGATGAGCGTGCGGGTGGCCGACGCCGTGGCCGGGCGGCTGCCGTCCCGGTCACTGGCGGTGCCCAGCACCAGCCAGCGCTCGGTCGGTGCGAACGGAACAAACCAGGTAGGCGGCACGGACCAGGTACTGCTCTGGATGTAGACCCGCGGCGCCATCTCCTTCCCCTCCCACCGGGCGAAGTCGCCGGCGGCCCGGTCGGCCTGCGCGGGCGCGAAGGCGTCCGCAAGCGGCGGCGAGGCCGTGGCCCGGAGCCTGCCCAGGGCCAGCCAAGACCGGAGCCTCGTCTGCCATGGGCACACATAGGTGGTCCCGTCGGCCCAGCGCACGTATGCGTGTTCACTCTCCCGTGCCGGGGCAACGATCGGCGGCAGTGCGATGATCCTGCGCAGCGCCTCCTCGCGCTCCGCCTCCAGGGCATCCGCCCTACGCGGCCTGTCCGCGGATGCGGCATACGCCTCCCAGCGGGCCCGCTCCGTCCGCCCGAAAGCGGATAGCGGCTCATACACCCGCAGATAGGCAGCGCACGGCAGCATGATCAATCGTGACATACCGGTGCCCCTCAACTGAAGTCCTGGGCCTTATGAGATTGCAGCGGAGTGTCTCCGCCGCGTGGGGCCTGACATCTTCGGCATAGCCTCGGTTCCTGATGTCCGCGTCGATGGCGACCGCGGGCTGAGCCGAGAGTCACCGTAGCCACCAACGTATTCGAGAAATCCGGCGGGCCAACGAGCCGGAGCGGTACCGGGAAACCTGGTCACAGGGAATCTGGACCCTAGCCGTCCGCAATGCCCGGAGGCGCCGACCGCTCAAACCAGGTACCGTTGTATCTGCACGGAAGAACGAGCGCGCCGCAACTCCGGGCGGTGGAGAGACGGCGGGTCGTGTCACCGTGCGAGAAGCCCGCAAGCGTCAGCGCGCTGAGGGCAGACGATCAGTGCGGTGACTAGGGGCCCTGACCGGGTTTCCCGTACGTTCGAGGGGGTCGAGCCAATGGGGCGCGGCCGAGCCAAGGCCAAGCAGGTGAAGGTTGCCCGCCAGCTCAAGTACAGCGGCGGGGGCATGGACCTTGACCAGCTGCGGGCTGAGTTTGGTGTCGGCACGGACCGGCATGACGCGGACGATCACGACCCGTACGCGGACTTCGCGAGCCGCTACTCCGTGGACGACGACGACGAGGACGACGAAGACGACCTCGACGATGAGGACGACGAGGACGAGGACGACGACTTCGACGATGAGGACGATTTCGACGACGAAGACGACCTCGACGATGAGGACGACGACGACTTCGACGACGAAGACGACCTCGATGAGGACTTCGACGACGAGGACATCGGCGACCCGGCCCGGGACTACTCGCGGGCCGAGGGCAGCGCTGGCGTCCGGGTAACCAGGGCGAACGGCAGCTAAGCCAGCGGCAGCTAAGCCTGGGATCCGGCGGGATGCCCGCCGACGAGGCGGGCGACACCCGCGCCTTCGGTGATCTCACCTGCCAGCCAGGCGGGCACGCCACGGGACGCCAGGAGGCCGAGCGCGGCGTCGGCGTCTTCCGCGGCGACCACGGCCACCATGCCCACGCCCATGTTGAAGACCCGTTCCATCTCGTCGTCGGCGACCCCGCCATGCTCCGCCAGGAGGCGAAAGACGGGCTGCGGTCGCCACGTGGCGCGGTTCAGCACTGCGTCGGCCTGCGGCGGAAGCACCCGGGACAGGTTCAGCGCGAGCCCGCCCCCTGTCACATGCGCGAACGCGTGCACGCCGCAGCCGTCCGCGAGGGCCAGGCAGTCGCGGGCATAGACGCGAGTCGGGGTCAGCAACTCCTCGCCGAGCGGCCGGCCGAGTTCCGGCGGCACCGCGTCCAGCCGCAGCGCCGGGCGCGCCTCGGCCAGTATCTCCCTGACCAGCGAGAACCCGTTCGAATGCAGGCCCGATGATGCCATCGCGATCACGACGTCGCCGGGCCTGACCCGCTGCGGCCCGAGCAGCCGGTCGGCCTCCACCACCCCGGTCGCGGCGCCAGCCAGGTCAAAGTCGCCGGGGGCCAGGTGCCCGGGATGCTCCGCCGTCTCCCCGCCGATCAGCGCGCAGCCCGCCTGGACGCATCCCTCGGCCACCCCGCCGACGATCGCCGCCACCCGCTCCGGCTCGACCCGGCCGCATACCACGTAGTCGGTCAGGAACAACGGCTCGGCCCCGCACACCACGAGATCATCCGCCACCATGGCGACGAGGTCGATCCCGATCGTGTCGTAGACGCCGAGTTCCCTGGCGATCATCACCTTGGTGCCGACACCGTCGGTGGCCGAGGCCAGCAGGGGGTGCCGGTACCGGGTCAGCCGGGAGGCATCGAAAAGCCCGGCGAAGCCGCCGATGCCGCCGATCACCTCGGGCCGGGCGGCACGGGCCACCGCGGCCCGGATCAGGCCGACCGCGCGGTCGCCGGCCTCGATGTCCACGCCCGCCCGCGCGTAGCTCAGGCCAGGGCGCGCGGAATCGGCGGGCCCGGGAAGGCCAGCGGCGTTCACGAGCCGGTCCGCGCCGAGCTCACCACCACGTCTTCTAGCAGGTACTTCCCCTGCTCGGCCGGGACCACCCCGAGCGGGTACTCACCGTCGAAGCAGGCCCGGCACAGCCGGGCGGCCGGCAGCGTGGTCGCCGCGATCAGGCCGTCCAGTGAGACGTAACCGAGCGAGTCGGCTCCGATCGACACCCGGATCTCCTCGACCGACAGGCTGCCCGCGATCAGCTCGGCCCGGGTCGCGAAGTCGATCCCGTAGAAGCACGGCCAGGCCACCGGCGGACTGGAGATCCGGACGTGCACCTGCGCCGCGCCCGCCTCGCGCAGCATGGCCACGATCGCGCGCTGGGTGTTGCCGCGAACGATGGAATCGTCCACCACCACGACCCTCTTGCCCGCGATGACGTCCCGGAGCGGGTTCAGCTTGAGCCGGATCCCGCGCTGCCGGATGGTCTGGCTGGGCTGAATGAAAGTCCGGCCGACGTAAGAGTTCTTGACCAGCCCCTGCCCGTAGGGGATCCCGCTGGCCTCGGCGTAACCGATCGCCGCCGGGGTGCCGGACTCCGGCACCGGGATGACCAGGTCGGCCTCGGCCGGGTGCTCGGCGGCGAGCCTGCGGCCGACCGCGACCCTGGTGGCCTGCACGCTCCGGCCCGCGATCGTGGTGTCCGGCCGGGCCAGGTACACGTACTCGAACAGGCATCCCCGCGGCTGCGACGCGGCGAACGTGCGCGACCGCAGGCCGCGCTCGTCGATAGCGATCAGCTCCCCCGGCTCGACCTCCCGGACGAAGGACGCTCCGACGATGTCCAGCGCCGCGGTCTCGCTGGCCACCACCCAGCCGCGCTCCAGCCGCCCGATCACCAGCGGGCGGAAGCCCTGCGGGTCACGCGCCGCGTAGAGGGTCCGCTCGTCCATGAACACCAGCGAGTACGCCCCGCGCACCAGCGGCAGCGCGGCCATCGCGCCGGCCTCGATGCCCTGGCCGCCGCCGGCCGAGCCGGTCACCGGCTGCGCGAACAGGGCGGTCAGCACGTCGGTATCGGAGGTCGCGCCGCCGTTCACCTCGGGGCCGCCGCGCCCGGCCGACACCTCCAGCAGCGCGAGGAGTTCCAGCGTGTTGATCAGGTTGCCATTGTGGCCGAGCGCGAGGCTCGCCGACTTCGTGGCGCGGAACGTCGGCTGGGCGTTCTGCCACACCGACGAACCGCTGGTCGAGTAGCGGCAGTGCCCGACCGCGATGTGACCCCGCAGGGTGTTGAGCACGGATTCATCGAAGACCTGCGGGACCAGGCCCATGTCCTTGAACACGACGATCCTGGCGCCGTCGCTGACCGCGATCCCGGCCGACTCCTGGCCGCGGTGCTGGAGCGCGTACAGGCCGAAATAGGCGAGCTTGGCGACCTCTTCGTCGGGGGCCCAGACACCGAACACACCGCAGGCGTCCCGTGGCGGCCGGTCGGTGGGGTTGAGATCATCCGTCAGGCGGCCGTCAGGCTTGATCACCTCGACAGTCTATGGCAGCAACCCCCCTGGCCAGGCCTATCTCGCACCCGCGCCGACGAGCGGCAGATACCCGGCCAGGTCGGCGCGCGGGCCGCTGGCGCGCAGCCGGCCGTCACCGGCAGCGCTGGCCCAGGAGATCCGCCCGGCCGCCAGCCCGATCCAGGTGACCGGGTCGGTCTCCACCACGTTGGGCGGGGTACCGCGGGTGTGACGAGGACCCTCCACGCACTGGATCGCCGCATACGGCGGGACCCGTACCTCGACCGCGCGGCCTGGGGCCAGGCCCTCCAGCAGCGCCAGCAGGTACCGGACCGCGCCGCGCAGCGCCTCCGGTTCCGGGCGCAGGCCCGCGTCGAGCGCGGCCAGCACCGCGTCCGTCAGGCCGACTCCCAGCGCATCGACCGACAGCGGGCCCGGCCAAGGCTCCCGGCCGAGCGCTGCCCGCTGCGCATTCACCGCCGCCACCAGCCGCGCCGGATCAACTCGCCGCACCCCTGCCTCCAGCCCCGCACCCAGCCCCGCCTACCCTCCCACTTCAGGCGGCGCAGCTCGACTTCTCACGAGTTTCGTGCGCTTGCTGCCCTATTTTGACATGGTTTGTGCACGCCGAAACCGTGAAGAGTCACAGTGATCATTAACGGTCGGGTTCCGCGAGCACGAGGCGCGAGAGGCTGGCGGACCGCAAAGAGGCGAACCAGCGTGGCCGGGACGGCCCGGACTGAGGTGACAAACGCAGACGAGTGAGGCCATGACCTGCGTATTGGTGGGTAACTTTTCGTGACATCCGCTGGCACACGGGGCCAGACAGCGATATTCGTTCGGTTATGCGTGGTAGGCGCAACGCTCGTTCGCGGGTGCGCGGGTCGGGGACGGCCAGGCTCACCGGAGCCGGCCTGGCCGTAGTGCTGGCCGGGGTCGGGGTCACCGCCTACCTCATCGTGGGCGGCAACCACGGCAGGCAGGACGCCTCCGAACTGCCGACCAAGGTTCTGGGCACGCAGGCCATCGGGCTGGTCAGCCCAGGCCCGGGGGCTTCGAGCACGAACCCAGAGGTGCTTCTGGCGGCCCGCTCGGGCCTGGTCTTCACCAGCTCCGGGACGGTCGGCGCCAACTGGACCGCAGACGAGATGGCCGGGGGCACCTACATCTTCATCTACCTGCCCAACGGGCTGTGCCTGGGGTCCTCGCTGCGAGCGGGCGCGGCCCTGCAGCGGTGCGACCTGCTGGCCGACCAGCGCTGGGTACGCCAGCACCCGGTGACCTTCGCCGGCGGGATCGACTACTACGAGCTGCGCAACCTGTCCGACGGCCGCTGCCTGACGGCCGCGGGCCCGGTCAACGCGCCGGGGCCGACCGAGATCACGGCGCGGCTGGAGGGGTGCCACGCCCAGTCCGACTTCCGCCAGCTCATCGCGTTTCTGACCGCCTCCTGACTCACCCCGAGACGGGGCGTAGCGGCCGACCGCGTCCGAGCCCGCCCCGTCCCGAGGCGGGGCGTAGCGGCCGATCGTCTCCCAGCCGCCGCGAGACGGGGCGTAAAGTTCCCCCGGCCAGCGTCAGCGGCTCCGGCTAGCCGAACAGGGCGGGCAAGGTGTCGCGCCGCGCGGCGGCCAGCTCGTCGAGCGGAACCGCGAAGATACCGGTCAGCTCGAGGCTGGAGCCGCCGGTGACGCCCAGCGTCTCGGCCGGCACGGCGTGCCCGTCGGCCAGCGCGGCGAACTCGGCCTCGGCGCCCGGCCGCACCGCCACGAGCGCCCGCGCCGCCGACTCGGCGAACAGGTGGGTGAACGCGTC
>JASHUI010000292.1:0-8818 GCA_030040095.1 Streptosporangiaceae bacterium
GCCGGCGTACGCGGGACTGACGCTGCCCGCGCTCGGCCTGGCGGAGTGGGCCGAGCAGCCGTGGTCGCCGCTCTTCCTGGAGTGGCAGATCTCCTATCTGGAGATCCCGTACGAAACCTCGGGCACGCGCAACTGGTCGTTCGATGGTCACGACTACGTCTACACGGGTCCGTTCGGCCCGTTCCCCGCCGACCCGCAGGCGCCCACCCGCCAGATGGGCGGAATCAGCCTGCTCACGCCGCAGGCCCAGGTCACCTTCCGCAGCCGGGTCGAGCAGTTCATCGACACCTACGTGCGCGGGGCCGTCGACCCTCCCATCACCCTGGCCGACCTGGCCAAGCTCGACGACGAGGTCGGCCGCATCGACGGATGGAAGCTGATGTCGCAGGCACTGACCGGATTCGGCGACCTGGTCGCGATGCGAGACACCCGCGCCCAGACCGCGCCCGACGCGACGGTCGCCGCCGACATCGCCGGCCAGACGCAGCAGGTGCCGTACATCCCGAACGGGACGCCCGATGCCTTCTCCGCGGTCCGGCAGGGCCAGTTCGCTTTCACCAGCTTGCTGGTCTATGACGCGTTCGGCCAGGTCCTCCAGGTCGTCGGCGGCACGGGCCCGACCGACCCGCAGAACTTCGCGCCGGTGCGCGACCCGGCGCTGACCCCGTCCCGGCCCGCGATCACCCGTAACCCGCAGCGGCTCATCGAGGTCCCGCCGCGCCTGATGCAAGGTGCCCGGCTGGAGTTCCTGCTGGTCGACGCGGTGGACGACACCAAGGTCGTAGGGACCAGCGCGGGCGCCAACCCGGTCGGCGGCTGGGTGCTGCCCAACCACCTGGACCGCAGCCTGCTGCTCTACGCTCCGGAGGGCGCCAGCCTGGGCTCGTTGCGGCTGCTGGCTGACGACACGGGGACCACGACCGCGCGCTGGCAGGCGCCGCCGCACTCCGCGCTCACGCTCGCGGACGTCCAGGCTCGCGCGCCGCGGCTGGCCGCGATGATCGGCGAGCAGGCGCTGGCCGACCCGGCCACCTTCACCGCCTTCCTGGACACGGTCGACACGTCGCTGTGGACCATCGATCCGCTCGGCAACCGGGCCGACGTCAACCTGTCGGTGCTGATCGGACGGCCGCTGGCGCTGGTCAGGGCCCGGCTCGACCTCGCCCTCGACGGACCGCCCGTCAGCGACCTGACGCCGTGGGCGCTGGCCTGGCCGCCGCCGACGCCGGACTTCCTGTCCTACGACTTCGCGGTGCGCCTTGGCGACCAGGCAACCCGCTCCGACGGACTGCTCGGCTACTTCGCCGGCGGCGACACCGGCACCTTCAACAGCGTGTCGGCCCCCGCGGCGGCGACGTCCTATCTCCGCCAGATCGGGCCGCCTGGCCAGACATCCGACCCCAACTACCTCAGCCTGAGCTTCGGCGCCACGGCCCCGCAGGCCGTCACGATGCTGCTCGACCCGCGCGCGGAAGTCCACGCGATCACCGGCGTCCTGCCGGTCAAGTCTCTGGCCCTCCCGCCGAAATTCGTCGACGGACCGCTTGCCGCGCTGGAGGTGGCCTTCACCGTCGGCGCACTGCCCACGGTGATCGTCCCGACCCCCGGCTCGCAGCCGCCGCCGGCGAACCCCCAGGCCGTCAGCCTGCCGATGCCCATCGAGCAGGGCGGGACGTGGGCCTGGTGGGAGCGCTCGGTCGATGTGCCCGCGGGATGGGCGCCGTACGACCTCGCGCGGGCCGGTTCCGCTGCCGAGCTCACCGACCTTCCCGCCACCGTCCGTGATGGGTTCCTCCAGCTCACCGTCGGCCTCGTCCCGCAGGGGCCAGCCGAACCCGCCCAGCGCCGCCCTCCGGCCTGACCATTCAGGAGCCGCCGTGTCCGAGCTCGTCATCCTGCCCGCCGCACCGCCGCCCGACCTGCTGCCCTACGGCTTCTCCACGCTGCCCGCTCCGCTCCAGGTGAGCGCGGCCAGCGCGGCCAGTCCCGGCGCCATCAACATCTGGGCCGGCTTGCCGCAGGCCAGCGTCTACTGCAGCAAGATCGTCATCGGAGTCCCGATCGGCCCGGCCGCCACCGACCTGACCACGCAGACGCCCAGCGTCACCCCGAACACCACCTGGTGGGCGATCAGCGGCCTGGTCATCGAGACCGGCGACCATCTTGGCCTCTCCGCGGACACCAGCTATGCCGTCTTCACGGCGGTCGCCACCTCCGACGCGCACTGGCTGATCGACTACGATTTGCAGTTCAGCATCATCACGGCGCAGGTCAACCAGAACGAGGGCACGTTCGGCCTGGTGATCGCCGAGACGTCCGGGCCCGCCCCGGACCAGCTCGAGCAGCGGCGCTCGGTCTTCGACCTCACCAAGGGCCCGGTCACCGGCTACCTGAACAACATGATGACCACCGCGGCGCCGCCCGGCCCGGCCGACATCCCGCTCAGCGAGTTCACCGCCGGCCAGCCGATCCGCCTGGCGTGGGCGAGCAACGCGTCATCGTTCGCGGTATACGCCGGCAGCGCCACCACGCCGGTGTGGACCGGCGCCGACACCTCCACCGTGCTGAGCGCTGGCCTGACCAGGGATGCCACGCTGACCGTGGTGGCAACGGGCGACCTGGGCGTGCTCATCGCCGGCACGACGGTCATCATCACCAACCCGGCGCTGACCCCGGCGTCGGTCGCCGCCGGCATCCTGACGACCACGGGGCTCACCAAGCTCGCCGCGGCGGCACTGGCCAACCTCTCCACGGCGGGCGTGAGCGCCACCGGGCCGACCACGCTGGCCGGCGGCGCCCGCGCCTCGACCCTGACCGCGACCGGGGGCGCCGTGCTGCGCGGGCCGGTCACGTCGTCGTCGGCCGCCGTCAACGGCCAGCTGACCGTCGGCGGCTCGGCCCAGCTGGGCGGGGCATCCATGGCCTCACTGCGCCTCACGAACGTCGCCACCATCATGAACCCGCGCTCGATCGGAGCCGGGTCCTACGTGGCCAGCTCGGACGGGCTCGTCGTCGGCACCGTCGGCTGGCCGAGCAACGCCGGCCAGAAATGCGCGGCCGTCGCCTACGGGAGCACCGCGGGCGCCGGGGCCGTCTACGCCCGCGGCGGCAACCGGGTGTTCTGGGTCAGCAGCGATGCCAAGCATTTCTCGAGTTGGATGGTGGGCGGCTCGTTCCTGCTGCCCGTCCGCCGGGGATACGGATTCACGGTCGGCGTTTACCAGGTCAACGGGAACGACGTCGCCGCCCCTACCTCGTTTGCCTGGGTGCCGTTCGGCACGTCGGCCTCGCTGCGCGAACTCAGTCACGACGAGGCGATCGCCTACGGCCTGGACGCGATCACCCTCCCGCCGCCCCTGGAGCTGACTGCCCCGTCCGTGGGCGGCGAAGTCAGCCACCTGATGGAGGTCATCGCCGGCATACTCGGCGACCGCCTCACCCCCGAACTGCGCCACCGGCTGCGCCGCGCCGTCCTGACTCTCGCCACCGGCCACTGAGCCCTCCCGGATCGGAGCCCATGCAATGACCAGCACCACCGACATCCCCACCACGCCGTTCTACCTGCGGAGCTTCGTGGCGACCGTGCCCGGGTCCACCACGCCGGTGACCGAATTCGGCAGCGGCCAGGACATTCAGCTGTCCTGGGACAGCAGCGGGACCGCGTTCACCGTCTACGCGGCGAAGGACCCGGCGCCGCTGTACTCCGGGCCCGACAAGACGTTCGTCGTCAAGGGCGGCCGCATCAAGGCCACGACGTTCATACTCGTCGCGTCGGTCACCGGCGGCCCGGACTCCGGCGTGCCGTACCCGGACTTCGAGACGATCACGCTGACCGACGCGCTGACCATCGAGATCACCAATCCGGCGCTGACGCCCGCGTCGGTCACCGCGGGCACGCTGTCGGTCACAGGGAACAGCACGCTGCAGAACGTGACGGCGACGTCCGCCCAGGTCGCCGGCCCGCTGACCGTCTCGGGCGCGGCCACCCTGAGCGGCGGCGCGACGGTCAGCGGCCTGACCGTCGATGGCGCGTCGACGCTTTCTGGCGGCGTCAGGGCCGACAGCGCCGCCATTACCGGGGCTCTCACGGCGGCCAGCTCCGCCCTCGGTGACGCCAGCGCCGCATCACTGAGCGTCGCCAACTGGGTGACGATGCTGAACCCCAAGGGGATCGGCGCCGGCAACTACACCCCCTCCAGCGACGGGCTCGTGGTCGGGACCGTCGGGTGGCCAGGCAACTCCGGGCAGAAGTGCTCAGCCGTCGCCTACGGGTGGACTGCCAGGGTCGGCAACGTGTACGCGACCGGTGGCAACGACGTCATGTGGACGAACGGCAGCAGCTTCTGGATGTGGATGGTCGGCGGCTCCTTCGTCCTGCCCGTCACCAGGGGCGCGCCGTTCACCATTGGCGTCTACCAGGTCAGCGGCGGCGACGTCGCCGCGCCGGTCTCGTTCGCCTGGGTGCCCTTCGGCACCAGCGCAGCGCTGGCCGAGGCCTCCGACGAGGACCTGGCCGCCGCGGGCTACACCGGGTCGTACGTTCCGACGCCGGCCACGGAGCCCGAGCCGTTTGATCCGGACTTCGCCATATCGGAGATCGTCGGCGTGCTCGGCGACGCAATGGATGAGCCGCTCGACCCGGCCGACGGCGAGCGCCTGACCGCCGCCCTGCGCGCCCTGGTGACTCACGCCGTCCCGCCCGGACCGGCCCAGGGCTGATTACTGCACTCGCCTGCTGGAGACCCCAGGGCACGGGCTCACCGGGTGGCCTCTGGCGCTGGTGAGCCCGTGCCCTGGGGGTGCGTCAGCCTTTGGCGTAGTTGCTGGCACCCCACCAGTCCACGACTATTACTGGCTCGTCACCGACGACCCAGGCATCGTGGCCTGAAGGCAGCGCCGTCACCTGGCCAGGAACGGCGTCGAACTGGGTGCCGTCGGCCATCTCGACCCGCAGCGTTCCGGCCACGTGGTACTGGAAGTGCGGTGCCTCACACAGTTCGGTGCCGACGAGCGGCTTGACATGCTCGGACCACCGCCAGCCGGGCTGTAGCGTCAGCCGCCCGATATCGCTGCCGCCGATATGCAGCAGCTCCACCTGACCGTTAGTGAACGTGCGGACTTCATCGGCCTTCGCGAAGTCCTTGTGCTCCGCTGTGGACATAATCTTTCTCCCTGCTCGTGATGCCAGACGAATGGTGCCGGGCCCAGGACGGTTACTCGTCCCAGGCCTGGACGCCGGACTGGTGGGTGATCAGGCCGTCCTTCAGGTCAAGCACGGCAATGCACAGGACCTGCGCCCCGCTCGGGTAACGGCAGGCCTGCACGAAGGCCGCATTGTTCTCGCTGACCACCAGGCGCCTGATCTTGTGCGTCATGTCTCGGCCGCACACGTCCGCGAAGTACTCGCCGATCGCCCTCCGGCCACGGATGACCTTCGGGTTGCTGGGCTGGTCGTTGCGGTCCACGACCTGCAACTCGGCATCCTCGGCATACAGGCCGAGCAGTGTTGCGGCGTCGCGCTCCTCGATGCCACGGCGCAATGCCTCGGAATCGAACGACCGGCCGGTCCTGGTGATCTCGCTGGTGCTCATCTGGTGCCTCCCTGATCGTCGTGCTCTTCGAACTCCGAGCACGACAATTCCCTGGCACCGTCAACGGACCGTCAAAGCCCAGGCAGGAGGAGCTGAGGCAGATCAGGAACCGCCCTTTCCAGGGGTATAACACTTACAATAACTGCAGCCATGCTTGAGATCCGCGTGATCGGCGAGCTAGAGGTGCGGCTAGCCGGGAAGAAGGCAGCGCTCCCGGCCGGCAGACGGGTCAGGGCGCTGCTGGGCTGGCTCGCGCTGCACCCCGGCCGCCATCCCCGGTCTCGGCTGGCCGGGCAATTCTGGCCGGATGTACTCGACGCCAGCGCCAGGGCCAGCCTCCGAAGCGCCATCTGGGCCCTCCGCTCGGCGCTCGGGCCCGCTTTCGGCTCGTACCTGGCCACCGACCGCGACACCGTCACCCTCGCAGCCGACGGTCTCTCGGTGGACCTCCAGGAAGTTAGGCGGCTCATCGCACAGGGCCAGCCCAGAGCCGCGCTCGACCTGTGCCGTGGGGACCTGCTGCAGGAACTCGATGATGACTGGGTCATCGAGGCCCGCGAGGAACTGGACCGCGATATCGCCGCCGCGCTTCGGAGCCTCATGGAACAGGCCACCGCCGCGGGCGACCTGGCGGCCGCGGTCGACTGGGCGCGGCGCCGGGCGGCGCTCTGCCCGCTGGACGAGTCGGCCGGAGCTGACCTGATCGGCGCCCTCGTGCGAGCTGGCGATGCGTCGGCAGCACTGGAGACGCTGGAGAAGCTGCGGGAGCGGCTGGACAGCGAACTCGGGATCCCGGTGTCCGCGGAGACGGTGGCGCTGGTCGGCCAGCTTCGCGGCACGGCCAGCCGACCCGCGCAGGCCGCCCAGCACGCTCATCGCCGCTCAAGCGTTTCTGAGCACGCGGTCAAGCCAGCAGCAGGAGGTCTCATAGGACGAGAACAGGACTTCGCCGATCTGGTCAAGGCCTGGCGGGCGGCGCGAAGTGGCTCTGGCGGAGCCGTACTGCTTGACGGAGAGGGTGGCATTGGCAAGACCCGGCTCGTCGAGGAGCTACAGGCCACGGCACGGCGGGCCGACCCCAACGTCCTGATAGCTGGAACCACAGCAGCCGGACCGGGCCGGGCGTCGCCGTTTGCCATCTGGACCGACGCGCTCAGCGATCTGGTGAGCATGATGGGTCACCCGCCTGAGGGCCAGGCCTGGACCGCCGATCTGGCCAGGATCGTCCCAGCGCTGGCTCGGCGAAAGGCAGATACCGGGCGAGCGACGCGAGCCAGCGCTGATCCTCAGCTCGATCGAATCCAGCTGTGCGAGGCCGTCGTGCAGTTCCTGGCCTGGGCATCGCGACAGGCTCCCCTGCTGCTGGCCTTCGAGGACCTGCACCTGGCGGACACGGCGAGCCTCGAGCTGATCGCCTACGCCGGACGGCGGCTCGGCCGCACGCCAGTGCTTCTCATCCTCACGCGCCGCAGGCTGCCAACGCGCCAGGATCTCGACGCCGTGCTCGGAGCACTGCGCTCGCGCAGCGCGCTCGTCACGGAGGTCAACGTGCGGCCACTCGCGGACGACGCCGCGCGGAGTCTCATCAAGGCCTCGGCCGACCTGCCAGCCGAGGTCGTCGAGCAGATCGTGAGGCTGGCAGCAGGTAACCCGCTGCTCGCCGTCGAGACCGCCCGCGCCGCCGCTCGAGACGGCGCGGACCTTGCCACTGGGCTCAGTGGCGCGGCGAGGCTGGCGATCAGCCGTCTGTCGGGCCAGGCACGTGTGTTCGTCGAATTCCTCGCCGCCGCCGGACGTGACCTGGACCGTCCTGAGGTCGCCTCGCTCCCGCTCCAGAACCCAGCACGCGCGGCAGCCGAGGCCCTCGGGTCAGGCCTGCTGAGAGCCGACGACGGGCAAACAGGATTCCGGCACGCCCTACTGCGCGATGCGGTCTATGAGGAAATTCCCGAGCCGATCAGGACACGCCTGCACCACGAGCTCGCCCAGTTGCTGCGTAAGCGAGGCCGGCCAGCAGACTCCCGTGCTCAGCACACACGAGACTCCCGCCGTGGTCTGCGCGCGGCGGAGATCGCGCGGCACCTCATCCTGGCCGGCCAGGATGAACAGGCCGTCAGCCACCTGATCCTGGCCGCACAAGACGCGCGCTGCGTAGCCGCGATGGCCGAGGCCGCCGACTTCCTGACCGAGGCCGTGCAGATCGAGGCACATGACCCTGACCTATTGCTCGAGCTCGCCGAGGTCGAAGCATTCCGCGGCCTGCTCGAGTCCTCCGACAATGCTTTCGACCGGGCGCTCGAGCAGATATCGCCACAAGACGCCGGAGCCCTGATCAGCGCCTGGCTGAGACGCGGCCGGTGGCTCCGCGGCGGTCTCTGCCATCCACGCGAGTCGCGCCGTTCCTACCAGAACGCGCTCGACGTGCTGGATCGCGATCCCGCATCCGATCTCTCCGCGCGGGCAGAGGCCCTGGCCGGCATGGCATGGGCCGAAGCGGTCGCTGGCGAGCCGGCCGCGGTCGACGATCTGCTTGCCGAGACCGACCGGATCCTTGATCGCGGCAGGACGGGCGACCTGCTCGCGCACGACATCGGGGTGGCGCGCGGGCACGCGCTGATCAGGGCAGGCCGGTTCACCGACAGCTTCGGTCCGCTCATCGCGGCCAGCGCCGCCGCGGGCCGCGCCGGGCGCCCGGACATGGCCTACAGCTGCCTCAGCAACGCGGCGAGCGCGGCTGCGTGCGCGGGTGAGTTCGGCCGGGCGCTGGACTTCGCTGACCGGTGCCTCCCTCTGGTCGCGCCCAACGGGCTGCTCCGTCTCAGCGTCTACGCGCAGGCGACGCGATCGGCCATCTTGCGCAGGCTGGGCCGGCTGTCCGAGGCACGCCGGGCGTGCGACGCGGCGGCCGGATACTGCGAGCGGGCAGGTCTGCCCGAGCTGGACGGCCTGGTCTGCCAGGAACGCGGGCTGCTCGCCCTAGCCGATGCGGATCCTGTCGCTGCGGCGGCCTCGCTGCTAAGCGCCCTGGAACTTCATGCCCCGGTGAGCAGGCCCGCTACACGTCTGCGGCTGGCGGAAGCCCTGGCGCTATCCGGGCAGGCTGACCTGGCGGAGGCGGAGCTAAGAAACGTCGCGCTCGAGCCAGTGACTCCGAGCGACTTCCCCGCCACCCTGGTCGCGTGGATGAGTCGGGTGCAGGGCCTCATCGCCTCCTCGCGCGGGGATGC
>JASHUI010000293.1:0-16685 GCA_030040095.1 Streptosporangiaceae bacterium
GGCCAGCCCCACGCTGACCAGGCTGGCGCCCGCCCGGTCGATCCCGGTCTCGGTGTGCGCCCGCTTGCCCGCGCGCAGCGCGAGCGAACCCAGGTCGGACAGGGTCCGGCCGAGCGTGCCGTGCTCGCCGGCGGTCCGCAGCGCCTGGCGCACCTGGCCAAGTATCTGGGTCTCCCCGATCACCATGGAGTCCAGGCCGCACGCCACCGACAGCAGGTGCTGGATCGCGCGATCCTCGTAGTGCACGTACAGGTGCGGGGTGAGCTCGGCCAGCGGCACCCCGGCGTGCCGGGCCAGCAGGTCGCTGATCGCCGACACGCTGCCGTGGAACTTGTCCACCTCGGCGTAGACCTCGACCCGGTTGCACGTGCTCACCACGAACGACCCGGCGACGTCGCTGGCGTGGAACACGTCGCCGAGCAGCTTGCCGAGCGCGTCGCCGACCAGCGCGGCCCGCTCCAGGGTCGCGACGGGGGCGCTCTTGTGGGACAGCCCCACGACCAGGACGCTCATGCTGTGCTTCCCGCTCGCTGGCTTCCCGCTCGCCGACGGGGCGCCGTGGCGCTCACGTGGCGACCGCCTGGGCCCCGGCCGAGCCGTTCACCCGTTCGACGCGGACCACGGCCCGCCGCTGCGCGTGGAACGCCAGGATCTGCAGCTCGATGGACAGGTCGACCTTGCGCACGTCAACTCCCGGGGGCACGCTGAGCACCACCGGGGCGAAGTTCAGGATGCTGGTGATCCCCGCGGTGACCAGGCGCTCGCAGACCCCCTGCGCGGCCGAGGCCGGGGTCGCGATCACGCCGATCGACACGCCGTACCTGGCGATCACGGCCTCGATCTCATCCGCGTTCCTGACCACCTGGTCGGCGATCTCGGTGCCCACGGTGAGCGGGTCGGAGTCGAAGATCGCCGCGATCCGGAACCCGCGGGAGGCGAAGCCGCCGTAGTTGGCCAGCGCGTGCCCGAGGTTGCCCGCTCCCACGATGATCACCGGCCAGTCCTGGGTGAGCCCGAGCTCCCGTGACACCTGGTACACCAGGTACTCGACGTCGTAGCCGACCCCGCGGGTGCCGTACGAGCCCAGGTGCGACAGATCCTTGCGCAGCTTGGCCGAGTTCACCCCGGCCGCCGTGGCCAGCTCCTCGCTCGAGACGGTGGCGATGCCCCGGTCCGCGAGCGCGTACAGGGCCCGCAGGTAGACGGGAAGCCGGTTGACCGTCGCTTCCGGGATGCCGCGGTGGCCGTTTTCGCTCGTGGAACTGCGGGACATGCGTCGGCACTCCTGGGGGATCGACGCCGCGACTCGCGGGCCGGCGGCCGGCCCGCGCACTGGCTTAGCTACGACCGTACGCCCTTGTGAACGTTTGCACAAAGTCGGGAGGTTCCCCGGCTCGGTGTGATGCCCGCGGCTTTGCCGGGTTTTTACCTGGACCGGCCGGTCAGCGCGGCCCGCAGCCGCTGCTCGCTGACGTGCCAGAAGTCGTGCTGTACGCCATCGATCAGGGTGACCGGGATCATGTCACCGTAGGCGCGCAGGTCGTCCTGCGAGCCGGTGATGTCCCGCTCCTGCCACCGGATGCCCAGGTCGGCGGCCACCCGCGCGATCACCGCCCGGGCGTCCTCGCACAGGTGACAGCCGGGCCGGCTGAGCAGCGTGATGAGGTGGCCCTGCGGCTCAGACACGGCGCCCGCCACCGCTGCCACCGCCCTGCGACCGAGGCCCGTAGCCGGGCGTCCCGAACCCGGTGTCGCTGAGCAGGTCGAACCCGGTGTCGCTGAGCAGGTCGGCGACCGACGGCAGCGGCGAGACCTTGGCCTGCTGCAGGCCCAGCTCGATGATGTTGGTCGCCAGCACGTACGGTCTGCGGTCGGCCTCGAACTGGCTGACGTACGGCTGCCGTTTGTGCGCCTCGTACGCCTCCCGGTCGCTGTAGACCTCGTACAGGATGCGCTGCATCGGCGCGGACGGCACCGCGTGCACGATGTAGACCAGCGTGTCCGGCTCGTTCAACCGGACCTCCCTGACCACCCGCCTGGTCAGCATGTCGAAGTCCTCCACGCGGTCTTCCAGCAGCGTGTAGATCGCGATCTGGCCGAACAGGTCCTCCTGCGGGGCGCCGGGCGGGCCGGCCGCAGGCCGGCCCGCCGACGGCGGGTAGCCGCCCCCGTCCCGGTAGGGCTCGTCGCGGTACCCCGGGCCCTCGCGGTACCCCGGGCCCTCGTCGCGGTACCCGAGGGCATCGTCGCCGTACCCGGAGGGCTGGTCCTCCTGGTAGTGCTGGTCCTGCTCGTAGCGCGGCTCCTCCTGGTAGCGCGGTGCCGGGTCGCGGTAGAGGTTGTCATCGTCCAGGTACCCGCCGGTCCGGTAGTCCGAGTAGCCGACATCGGAGCGGTAATCGAGATCGTCGCGCTTGCGGTGCGAGCTGCGGTTCGAGCCGTTGCGGTAGATCCCGAATTCGTCGTCGTCGTCGGCCGCCAGCGGCTCGAAGTCCCCGGTGGCGTCCGGCCCGGCCCAGGCGGGCTGACGGTCCCAGTCAGGGCCGGGGGCACCGTGGTCGGCCCACGCGCGCATCTGGTCGAACCGGAGCCGGGCGACCTGCGCGCCGGCGAACCAGGTCGCCGCCGCGGCCGCCAGGCACAGCAGCGTGAACAGCGAGGCCACCGGCAGGCTCAGGCCAAGCAGGGCGATGATGCCGGGCGCGGCCAGCAGCAGCGCGGCGATTCCGGCCGCCCCGGCGGCCGGAACGGCATCCCGCCACGCCGGATCGCGCGACGGCCGGGAGGCGGCCGACCCGATCGCGATCAGGGCGACGATCACGATGGCCGGGGCCAGGATGTACTCCAGCAGCTTGTTGGGGACGATCTGGTAGTAGACCGTCGTGGGCGGCCAGGCCTTGCTGAACGCCGCGGCGCTGAGCGGGTCGGTGGCGAAGATGACCAGCGCGACGATGCCTAGCCCGCTCAGCAGCAGCCAGGCGGCGAACCTGGACACCACGCTCTTGCCCGCCACCTCGGCCAGCCCGGCCGCGAGCGCGAGCGGCGCGAGCACCTGGGCTCCGACCTCCATGGCCCGGAAGGCGAGCGGCCCGAACCCGACCTCGTAGCCGAGCGCCTGCGCGCCGAGCGACACGGTGAGCGCGAGCAGCGCCACCGTGTACGCGATCAGGGCCGCGGACGGAGCCCGCAGGCACCGCGCCCCGAGCACCCCGGTGCCCGCGGCGGCGACCAGCGCGCCGACGATCGCGACCAAGAAGTGAAGTGACATCGCTGACTATGGTGCCCGACCCGCGCCGATGATGCGACCCGACTGCGCAGTGCTGCCTGGTCAATGGGTACTCCCGGTAGGCTCGGGGACATGTGGCGGTGGCCCCGACGGCTTCCTGGGCATGAGGCGGCGCTGGCCGGGCAGGCATCGGCCGAGGCCGCCGAGGTGGAGCAGCCGCCGCCGGTTCCCGATCCCCGGGCCGGCGCGTTCTTCGACGTTGACAACACCCTGATGCGGGGCGCCTCTATCTATCACTTCGCCCGCGGCCTGGCCGCCCGCAAGATGTTCGGCCCGCGCGACCTGGCCCGGATGACCTGGGGCCAGATCTCCTTCCGGCTGCGCGGTGCGGAGAACTCCGACCACATCGACGCGGCCCGGGAGGCCGCGCTGGCCTTCGTGGCCGGGCACAAGGTGGCCGACATCGTGCGGCTCGGCGAGGAGATCTACGACGACACCATGGCCGACCGGATCTGGGCCGGCACCAGGGAACTGACCCAGCGCCACCTGCGCGCCGGGCAACGGGTCTGGCTGGTCACCGCCACGCCGGTGGAACTGGCGAGCATCCTGTCCCGCAGGCTCGGCCTGACCGGCGCGCTGGGCACGGTCGCCGAGACCACGGACGGCGTCTACACCGGGCGCCTCGTCGGCGGGCTGCTGCACGGCGAGGCCAAGGCGGCCGCGATCGAGGCGCTGGCCCGGCGCGAGGACCTCGACCTGGCCCGTTGCTCGGCCTACAGCGACTCGCTGAACGACATGCCGATGCTGACCCTGGTCGGCCACCCCTGCGCGATCAACCCGGACGCCGGCCTGCGGGCCGAGGCCCGGCTCCGGGGCTGGCCGGTCTACGACTTCCGCTCCGGCCGCCGGGTCACGATGATCGCCCTGCCGATCGCGGCAGGCGCCGGGGCGGTGGTCGGCGGGATGGCGGCCGGCGCGGCCGTGCACCGCCGCCGGTCCGGCGGCTGACCGTCGGCCACCCAGCCCACCCCGAGACTGAGCGTTACATAGTTACATAACTGAGCGTTATATAACTGCACCGTGGCCCGCCCCGTTCCGGGCGGCCACGATCGCTAGCCGAAGGCCGGCCCGCGCGCGGTGAGCAACTCGTCGAGCTTGTCCTGGATGATGCCGCGCACGCGGTCCGCCAGCGAAGTGACGTCCGGCTCCGGGCCGGAGCCGTTCGCGGGGAGGGTCGGCACCGGAGGGCAGAACTCGATGATCCAGTTGGACGGCAACGGGACCGCGCCGACCAGGCCGAGCCACGGGAAGAGCGGCGTGAGCGGGAAGTACGGCAGCCGGAACAGCCGGGCCATCAGCCGGGAGTTCCCGATCATCGGGTAGATCTCCTCGGCGCCCACGATCGCGCACGGGACGATCGGCACGCCCGCCCGCTTGGCGGTCGCCGCGAAGCCGCCCCGGCCGAACCGCTGCAGCCGGTAGCGGTCGCTGAACGGCTTGCCGATCCCCTTGAAGCCCTCAGGGAACACGCCGACCAGGTGGCCGGCGGCCAGCACCCGGTCGGCCAGTTCCGGGTCAGCCCTGATGTGCCCGCTGCGGCGGGCCAGGTCGGACAGGAACGGCATCTCGTAGACGAGATCCGCGCTGAGCACCCGCAGGATCCGGTGCCGCGGGTGCTCGTCGAACAGGCCCGCCTGGAGCATCAGCGCGTCGAAAGGCAGCACCCCGGAGTGATTGGCCACGACCAGGGCCGGCCCGGAGGCCGGGACGTGTTCCAGGCCGCGCATCTGGACTCGGAACCACGATCGGTACAGGGGCCGGAACAACGGCATGAACACATTGGTGTTGAATTCCGGATCGAACCCCAACTCGTCGACCTCATGGTCGCCGACTATCCAGCGCACCAGCAAGTCCTCGGCGCCGGTGATCCACTTAGGCCAGTCGCCCTCATGTTCGGGTCCGGACTGGCTCACGTCCCCTCCCAGGCGTATCCCTACTTCTTGTTCCTTCGCTGAACGCGAGTCTTGCGCAGCAGTTTGCGGTGCTTCTTCTTGGCCATGCGCTTGCGGCGCTTCTTGATGACTGAGCCCACGAGTCCACCCTTGCTCTGCGACCTGGCTTACGGGCATGCGTACGCGCACGCCCGCCGCTCAGCGACCGGGCACACGCCAACGCCACAGGTTACCTCGGCCGGG
This sequence comes from Streptosporangiaceae bacterium, assembly GCA_030040095.1. GTDB lineage: Bacteria > Actinomycetota > Actinomycetes > Streptosporangiales > Streptosporangiaceae > JASHPR01. Next base: position 5,422 of record JASHUI010000293.1, read on the forward strand.
GCCGGTCGCATCAGCCGGCTGCCACACCGGACGCTTGATGCCCCCCGAACCTCAGCTGGCCGCGACGAAGGCGTCCCGCAGGTACTGGTTGACCGCCTGCTCCGGAACCCGGAACGAACGGCCGACCCGGATCGCCTCCAGCTCACCAGAGTGAACAAGGCGGTAGACGGTCATCTTGGACACGCGCATGATCGTGGCCACTTCGGCCACGGTCAGGAACCTTACGTCGCTGAGCGAGGTTGCGTCTGCTGCCATTGATAGCCCTCTTCCGGCTTGCTGCCCGCGCCTAATGAGATTCAGCGCACCAGTCACGCCCGTCTCCAGCGTAAGTCCTGTGCGGAAAAGGGCAACCCGGCGCAAGGCCTCAATTCCATTGCCATTTTTTGACCCTCGCTCGGTCTGTGCTCAGCCGCCGGCGAGTTCCCTGCCCCGGTCCCTGGCCGCCTCTATCGCAGCCAGGAACGCGGCCCTGACGCCGTGTTTCTCCAGTTCCCTGATCGCGTTGATCGTCGTGCCTCCGGGCGAGGTCACCGCCTCGCGCAGGATCACCGGATGCTCGCCCGACTCCTGGAGCATGGTCGCCGCGCCGTACACGGCCTGCTTGACCATCTCCAGCGCGTTGCTCCGCGGCATCCCGAGCAGGATCCCGGCGTCCACCATGGCCTCCACGAGGAAGTACACGTAGGCGGGCCCGCTGCCGGACAGCGCGGTGGCCGCGTCCTGCTGGGATTCGGGGATCCGCAGCACCTTTCCCACAGGTCGCAGCAGTTCCTCGGCCCGGCGCAGGTGCGGCTCCCTGGCGTGCGAGCCGGGGGAGATTACGCTCATCGCCTCGTCGACCAGCACCGGCGTGTTCGACATCACCCGGACCACCGGGACCTCCCCGGCCAGTCTGGCCTCGATGAACGCCGTGGTGATGCCGGCCGCGACCGAGATCACCAGCTTCTCGTCGGTCACGACGGGGGCGATCTCGGCCAGCAGCCCGGTCATGTCCTGCGGCTTGACCGTGATCACCAGGGTCTCCGCCCGGCGGGCCGCGGCCGCCGCGGTGGCGACCTCGATCCCGTAGGCGTCGCGGAGCTGGCGGGCCCGGTCCTCGCGGCGGACGGCGGCCAGCACCCCCGACGGGGTCACCACCCCGGACCGCAGCAGCCCGGACATGAGCGCCTCGCCCATCTTCCCGGTGCCGAGGACAGCGATCACCTCACGGAGCCTACCGGGGGCCGGGTCCTGTCAGCCGCGCGAGGCCAGCGACCGCAGGAAGAAGGCCAGGTTGGCCGGGCGTTCCGCCAGCCGCCGGACCAGGTAGCCGTACCAGTCGCTGCCGTAGGGGACGTACACCCGCACCCGGGACCCGGCCCGGGCCAGCCGGAGCTGCTCGCCGGGCCGGATGCCGTAGAGCATCTGGAACTCGAAGCTGTCCGCAGGGCGGCCGGACAGCGTGACCGCCGCCGCGGCGATGGCGATCAGCCGCGGGTCGTGGGTGGCGATCATCGGGTAGCCGGGCCCGTCCATCAGCACCCGCAGGCAGCGCGCGTAGCACCGGTCCACGTCGGCCCGGTCCGGGTAGGCCACGCCGGGGTCGGCGTTGTACGCGCCCTTGCAGAGCCTGACCCGCGATCCGGCGACGGCCAGCTCCCGGCAGTCGCCCTGGCTGCGGCGCAGGTAGGACTGGATCACGCAGCCCAGGTCGGGGAAGTCCGGCCGCAGCTGGCGCACGATCCGCAAGGTCGCGTCGACCTTCGTGTTGTCTTCCATGTCGAGCGTGACCGTGGTCGCGGCCGCGACGGCCGCGGCGCAGATCCGGGTGATGTTCTCGCGCGCCGTCTTCTCGCCGTGCTCGGCCAGGTCCAGGCCGACCGCGCTGGCCTTGACCGAGACCTCGGCCCGGCCCGCGGCGGCCATCCCGGCCGCGGCCAGCCGTTCGAGGAGGCTCACGTACTCGTCGGTCACGGCCGCGGCCTGCTGCGGGTCGACCGTGTCCTCGCCGAGGTAGTCGAGGGTGACCAGCAGCCCGTCGTCCAGCAGCGCGCGGGTCGCGGCCAGGGCTTCCTCGGCGGTGTCGCCGGCCACGAACCTGGCCACGACGCCGCGGGCCAGCGGGGTGGTGGTGGTGAGGCGGCGGATCCGGTCGCTGGCCGACGCAGCCAGCAGCGCGCGGCGCAGCATGACGACATGACCTCCTGGACACGGCGGAACGACGTTGTTCCGGCCAGCCAAAGGTTACTCGCGCGACCGGGTCAGGTCCCCCTTTGTCCGCCGGAGCGAGATCGTGATGTTCGCCCCGGCATCCGGCGGCACGATGACCTCCTGCGCCGCCGGGATGCCCCCGGCGGTCAGCGTGGCCTCGACCGGGACGGTCCGCTTGATCAGGGCCAGGGCGATCGGCCCCAGCTCGTAGTGCCGCGCGGCCGAGCCGACGAAACCGACGCTGGCGCCTTCCTCAGCGCTGGCGCCTTCCTCGGCCGGGCCGGCCAGGGCGACCGGGTCCGCGTGGCCGGGCAGCCGGTCCTCGCTGCCGTCCAGGTGCAGGAACACCAGCCGGCGCGGCGGATGGCCCAGGTTGTGCACCCGGGCCACGGTTTCCTGGCCTCGGTAGCAGCCCTTGTTGAGGTGCACGGCGGTGTCGATCCAGCCCACCTCGTGCGGGATCGTGCGGTGATCGGTGTCCAGCCCGAACCGGGGCCGCCGGGCCGCGATCCGCAGCGCCTCGTAGGCCCAGGTGCCCGCGAGAACGCCGCCGCGGGCCCGCAGCGCCGCCGCCACATCGGACAGCCGCTCCCTGGGGACGATCAGGTCGGTGCCGAACGCGTGCGTCGCCGCCACGGGGGCGATGTCGGCCAGGTCCGTCTCGGCGCCGGGCCCGAGCAGCGTGAGCACCGCGTGCCCGGCGGTGACGTCGGCCGGCTCGACCCGCAGCATGAACCGCATCGACTCCAGGAAGCCCAGCAGCGGCCCGGCCGTGCCGGGCTCGACGTGCACCCACAACTGGGCGCCGTCGTCGGTCAGGATCAGGTGGTGCTCGACGTGCCCCTGCGGGCTGAGGATCAGCGCCTCCGCGGTGTCGCCAGGGGCGAGGTGCTCGACGCTCTGCGTGGTCAGGCTGTGCAGCCAGGACAGCCGGTCCTGGCCGGCGATCCGGATCACGCCCCGGTGCGACCGGTCGACCAGGGCCAGGCCGCCGACGGCGCTGCGCTGCTCGGCGTACGGGTCGCCGTAGTGCGCCGCGACGCCGGCGTCTGGCCCGTCGGCGGGGACGGCTCCCGGGGTGGCCAGCAGCGGGCTGCGACTCATACCGGCCAGGCTATGCGCTCGTGGGGGCGCGGCAGTCGCGGCAGGTCCCGAACACGGTGAGGTGGCCGACGTCGGTCTCGAACCCCTGCTGCTCGTCGAGCGCGGTGACCAGCGGGCGCGCGGCCTCGGGGGCGACCTCGGTCACCCGGCCGCAGTGGCGGCAGACCAGGTGCACGTGCTGGGCCTTGGCGGCCAGGTGGTACCGCGGGGCGCCATGCCCGAGGTGGGTGTGGGTCACCAGGCCGAGCTGCTCGAGCAGTTCGAGCGTGCGGTAGATCGTCGAGACGTTCACCCCCTGCGCCCGCTGGTGCACCTCGACGAAGATGTCTTCGGGCGAGGCGTGATCCAGCTTGGTGACCGCCTCCAAGACAAGCTGGCGTTGCGGGGTAACGCGATAACCGCTGGCCCGCAGCGTGGCGTCCCATGACTGAGACATGAGGCGAGTCTAGTGAGCCCGGGGACGAAACGCGCTTGCCTGGTCGGCGTGCCCTGACATAGCGTTCAGGCTAACGCGGGAAAGGAGGTGGTCCAACAGTATGCATAGATGTCGGACTCGCGAGGTGGCTGTCAGCTAGCCGCCGTCCCGTGTAGCTCCCAGACAAGGGCGCCGCATCTGGCGGCGGTTGGCTAATACACGGCAGACACCGGACCCCCGGGCTGACCGGCCTTGTCCAGCCGGTCCCCTCAATGGGAGGCGCCCGGGGGCTCTTATTTTCTTCTCGCCTATTTTCTTCTCGCCGGGGGGTTCGGTCCGCCGGGCCCCGTGTCTCGCGGGGCTGTGGTCGCCCGTCCGGCGGGTGGCGGGTTAGCCGACGCGCTTCAGCCGGGCCGAGGCGTGGGCCTGCAGCGGCTGGCCCACCGCGGCCATGTCATAGGCGTAGGCCAGGTCCCCCTCGACCAGGCCGTAGAGCCGGTGGCCGGCGGTGACCTCCTTGGCCGACGCGGTGCGCAGCACCGCGTCGGTGGCCATCTCGATCTTTGTGCCGGTCACCTCGCCCAGGTAGATCTCGCTGATCCCGGTCGGGTGCACCAGGAGCACCTCCAGCTGGTCCTCGGGTACCGGGCGCCAGAACCCGGTCTCCATGGCCAGCGGCCGGCCGGTTCGCCCCTCCTCGTCCAGCAGCCAGGTCCGGCTGGAGTAGATCAGGAACGGCTTCCCGTTGTGGCTGAACGTGATCTCCTGGCCGAACTGGGCGCTCTGGATCGTCGGGTAGCCGACCACCCCGGCGCCCTCCCAGCGGCCGAGCAGGAAGCTGACCGGGGCCAGGGCCTCGTGCCGGGGCGGCTGCTCCGTCGTGTCGCTCACGGTCTCGTGCCGATGCGCAGCAGCCGGGCCATCAACAGCCCGCAGGCCGCCGTGACCGCCACGAACGCCGAGACCAGCACCAGCCAGCTGAACTCGCCTCGCATACCCGGAGTGTATGGGCGCGGCCCCCGGGGCGCATCGCCACCGGACGGCGTGTCGCGGCCGCCGGTCAGGGAGCTAGCCGGGCCAGCAGCCGGTCCGGCCGCCGGGGAGCGCGGCTCTCGACCAGCCGGACATGATAGAGGAAGCGCCACCGCTTCCCGGTGAGCAGGAACTCGCCGGCCCCGTCCAGGGCCGTGACGCCGTTGGGTATGGCCTCAGGATCGCCCCGGTGCCGCTCGGTGACGGCTCCCGCGTCGACGATGTCCACCACCTCGCCGCTGTCCGGGTCGATTCCGGCCAGGTAGGGGCCGGGCGCGAGGTTGGCCCAGACCCGCCCCGCGGCCCATTCGAGGTCGTTGAGACCGCCCACCCGCTGCCCGGCGCAGCGCACCAGGACCAGGCCGGCCGGGGCCAGGGTCTGCGGGTCGCGCCTGACCAGCTCACTGCTGCCGTCGCTGGTCAGCACGTAAGGCCCGGCGTTGCAGATGCCCCAGCCCTCACGGTTGTAGGAGATCTTCTCCAGCAGGGTCAGCCGGGCGGCGTCCCAGCGCAGGGCCACCCGCTCCCGCCAGGTGAGCTGCCACAGATGCGGCCCGACCCGGCAGATGCCCTCGCCGAACAGCTCGGGCGGCAGGGCCGCGGAGGCGTCCGGCTGGTCGGCGCCCAGCCGGTAGCGCCGGACCGCGGACTGCCCGTACTGCCCGGTGCTCTCCCACACCTCGCCGTCCGCGGCGGTCAGGCCCTGGGTGAAGCCCTGACCGGGGTGCGGCAGGCGGCGCAGCACGGCGACGCGGTGGAACCTCGGCACCCTCGGGTCACCGGCCGGCCACCGGGTCAGGAGCCGCCGGACGGTCCCGGCTCGCCGTCCGGCGCGCTGCCGTTCCCGTCCCGGGCGCCCAGCGGATCCGCGTCCGGCGCGACGAGCCAGCCTCCCGTCCCGCGGGCGGCCAGCGCCGGCTGAGGGATCTCCGGGATGCTCAGCGGCATGCTGCTGTGGTCACGATGCGCGGCCGCGGCCAGCTGGTGGTAGTCCTCCAGCTGCCGGATCAGGCCCGGGTCACCGTACGGCCGGCCGTCCACGAACGTGCCCGTCCTGCGCTCGATGACGGCGACCACGTCGTCGCCGGACAGCGTCTTGTGCGTCTCCAGCGCATGGGCCAGCGACAGGACCTCGTGCCGGTTCTGCGCGATGATCTCCTCCACCTGGACCAGCAGCCCGTTCAGGCTGTCCTCGATCCGGTCCGCCAGGGCCCGGCGCACGTCGGCCTCGGGGTCCTGTCCCTTCTTCTTCCGGCCGCCGATCCCGCCGCCGGGCGAGCCGACCTCGAGCCGCTTGGCCGTCGAGTACGACGAGACCGTCGACCCCATGCCCCAGAAGCCCTCCATGAACGAGGCCACGGTGGTCGCCGACTCTAGGTCACCCGAGACCCCCGAGGAGCTGTCGTTGTTGAAGAACATCCGCTCCCCGGCCAGCGAGGCCAGCGAGACCAGGATGTCGGTCTGGTACTCGCTGCGCCAGCGGGTGAACTGGTCCTCGGGCGGGATGCTGGCCACCATCCCGAGGTAGTCGCTGCCCTTCTCGATCGTCGCGATGTCGATCTCCATGTGCCGGCGGCTGCGGTAGGCCACCAGCGCGTGACAGGCCTCGTGCACCGCGACCGCGTGCCGCTCGCGCTCGATGTACTCCACGTCCTGGGGCGGACCGAGCTCCTTGAGCTGCTTGGCCCGGATGACGTCCTGCCAGGTGATGACCTCCCGGCCGTCCCTGATGGCGTGGATCAGCGACTCGTTGACCAGGTCCTTGATCGTGGCGCCGGTCGCGTAGGGCGTGATCGTGGCCAGCTTGTCGACGTCCTCCGGGGTGAGCTCGTGCCGGACCTTGGCGAAATAGCCCTCGTAGGTGCGCACCCGTCCCGCCTTCGACGGGTAGCCCACCTTGTAGATCCGGTCGATACGGCCGGGGCGCAGCAGCGCCTCGTCCAGCGACTCCGGCATGTTGGACGCCAAGATGACCAGGATCCGGAACTTCGGTGGCGGCTTGGGGCGCATGCCGAACATCCGCCGGACGTGCCGGTTGATGAAGCCGCGCGGCTTCTTCAGCCCGGACAGCTCGGTGAGCAGGGCCTGCAGCGTGCCCATGCCGCCCCCGCCGTTCATGCCCATGCCCATGATCTGCTTGCTGCGCCTGGTGTCCGGCTCCTCGCCGACCGATGACGACAGGGCGCGCCGGGCCAGCCGCCACTGCACGTCCTGCGACAGGTAGGAGAAGCCATGGCAGCCGCCGGCCTGCCAGGCCGCGGGAGTGTCCCGGGGGAAGTTCGGGCCGCCCTGGGCCAGGGCGCCGCGGCTGCCCAGCGAGTCGGCCTCGTCGAAGAACACGATCACGCCGCCGTAGCGCAGCGCGAGCCGGCGCAGCTTGCGGAACAGCGACTTCACCTTCAGGATGCCGACGCCCATGAACATGTTGATGAACGCGCCGGGGTCCACGAAGACATAGGGTCGGCCGGTCTCGCCCGCCACCGCCTCGGCCATCAGCGTCTTGCCGGTGCCCGGCGGGCCCCAGAGCAGGATGCCGCCCGGCACGTAGCCGCCCCGGGACTCGATCTGCTCGGGGTCCTCGAGGTAGAGGATGTTCTCCTTGACTCGCTCCAGCACGTGATCCTGGCCCCAGACGTCGCTGAACCGGGTCTTGATGTCGTCGGGGTAGTACACGTCCACGCCGCCCCGGGACAGGAACCAGAAGATCGCGGCGAACTGGAGCACGACGAACAGCAGGATGACCATGAGCTGCAGGATGAACGGGAGCGCGTGCCAGATGTAGGACGGCATTTTCAGCAGCGCGGTCACGGGCGCGGCGTGCGTGACCTTGCCGGCCACCACCGCGACCACGGCGATCCAGAACACCCAGGTGAGCACGCGCCACACCCGGAACCTGGTCCACGCGGAGAACTTGCGGCGGGTCGCCCGCTCCCAGCCGCCGAAGAAGGTCTTGGTCCAGAACCGGTGATATCCGGCCCAGTGCTCGCTGATCAGGAAGTGCACCTGGCGCAGGAACTCCAGGCCGATCAGGACGAAGACCCACGACCCGGCGGTGACCTCGATCTTCATCGCATCGCTGAACCCGATGACCGGGTCGGAGGCCATCACCGACCAGACCAGCACGAACCACACCAGGACCAGCAGGATCAGGAACTTCAGCCGGTCCCAGAGCGGGAGCGGCTTGCGGGTCGGCCGGTCGTCGTCACGCGGGCGCCCGAGCCCGTCCGCGGCGCCCGCCTTGACCATAGTCATCAGGACCCTCCTCCGACCGTGAACGATCCGACGACCGTGGCGATCTGGTTGTAGTTGGCGACGAAGCACGTCTCCGTGCAGTGCACGAGCAGGAAGTAGAGCTTGGTCGTCTGGCTGTTGACCAGCACGGTCAGGTCGAAGGTCTCCAGCGTGGTGCCGAGGTCATAGTCGAAGATCTCGCGGATGCCGCGATCGTTGTGATTGTCGGTGATGATCTGATCGCTGATCGAGGCGAACCCGGAGAGTTCCTCGTGGTTGGCGGCGGCGGCGCTGCGCGCTTGCGAGGTCACCGGCAGCAGCAGGTCCCGCATGCTGTTGAACGACAGGTCGTTGCGCTCGGCCGACGACAGGGACAGGACGCTGGAGTAGGCGACCGGGGTCGAGGTGGCCGAGAACACGTGCGACACCGACGGCTCGGGCGAGGAGTCGTAGGCCTCCGACCAGAGGTAGGTGCCCTCCTGGTTCTGCGCGCCCTCGGCGTCTTCGAGGCTGGCCTCGTTCACCTGCCGCCAGCTCGGCGGCACCTTGAAGTAGGCATTGTCGGTCGAATCGGCGACGTAGTGGTACTGCGGAGCCGCACATCCGGCGACCGCCAGCCCCACGATGATCAACGCCGCGACACGCCAACGATGTCGCCGACTCACAGGCGCCCTCCTCCAATATGGAGTGGCCCTCTCATGCGTTCCCTAAACGTGCTTCCTTCGAGTATGCGGTGCAGATGCCCGGATGCGCCAATGCTGATGGTGCGTCGCCGGGCGGGTCCGCACTAGGCTGCGGCCATGGGTTCCCGCTCACTCGTGGTCAAGGTGACCGTCGGCAAGGACGAACAGGAGCGCTGCAATCAGGCCTTCACCGTCGCCGCGACCGCGGTGGCGAGCGGGCTGCAGGTATCTCTCTGGCTGACCGGCGAGGCCGCCTGGTTCGCCCTGCCCGACCGCGCCGTGGACGTCGCGCTGCCGCACGCGACCCCGCTGCCGCAGTTGCTGGCCAAGGTGCTCGAGGAGGGGACCGTGACCGTCTGCAGCCAGTGCGCGGCCCGCCGGGACATCTCCGCCGCCGACATCCTCGAGGGCGTCCGCATCGCCGGGTCGTCCACCTTCCTGGCCGAGATCATGGCCGACGGCACGCAGGCACTGGTCTACTGAGCGTCCGGCCGCGTCACCGGGACACGGCGGCCAGGCGTTCCTCCCGCAGCCGGCGGGCCCAGTTCTCGTCGGCCGCCGCCAGCGGGGGCAGCGGCCCGGCGGCCCAGGTGAGCAACAGGTCGGCCAGGCCGGGGTTGCGCACCAGCACCGGGCCGTGCAGGTAGGTCCCGAGCACCTTGCCCGCGTACGCGCCCTCGGTGCCGTCGCCGTTGCCCACCCCGAGGCTGACCCGGGCCAGCGGCCGGGCCTCGGGCCCGAGCTTGGTCACGCCCTGGTGGTTCTCGAACCCGGAGAGCCTGGGCACCCCGAGCCCGGGATCGACGTCGGCGACGATCTCGCCCACCCCGCGCCGCTCCCCCCGCCCGCTGCGGATGTCGAGGATCTCGAGGCCGGGGACCGGCTCGCCCTCGGTGCCGCCGAACTCCTCGCCGATCACCTGGTAGCCGGCGCAGACGGCCAGCACCACCGCGCCGTCGCGGGCCGCCATGGCCAGCCCCCCGTCGGCCCGCAGCCGCCGGGCGGCCAGGATCTGGGGCAGGTCCTCGCCCCCGCCGATCAGGTAGATGTCGCCGGACCTGGGCACTCGCTGGTCCGCGTTCGCGCTGACCGCCTCGGCATCGAGGCCGCGGAGCCGGGCCCGGCGCTGCAGCACCAGCAGGTTGCCGCGATCGCCGTAGGTGCTGAGCAGGTCCGGGTAGACCCAGATCAGCCGCAGGCTGCTTTCCAGCGCGCGGTGGCGCGGCCCCGTCGTCACTGGGCCCGGCCCAGGGCGGTCCGGATCTGCTGGAACGCCGTGTAGTTGGCGATCACGTCCAGGGCGCCGGGCGGCACCTTGGCCACGGCGTCGTCCACGTCATCGGCCAGCTCGAAATCCACCTGATCCGCCTCCAGCCGCACCGCGAGGTCGAGCCTGCGCTCGCCGGCGACCAGCACCCGGCGGCCGCGGAGCAGCCGGTAGTCCACGTCCCACAGCCAGGACGTGTCCTTGCCGTCGGGCCCCTGCGCGTTGACCGCCAGCAGCACCGGGACCGGCGCCGGGGCGAGCACGTCGAACGCCTCCAGCCAGCCGGCCGGGTTCTTGGCCAGCAGCAGCCGCAGCTGCCGGCCGTGCCGTTCCAGCTGGGTATACCGGCCGGCCACCGAGGTCACCTCGCGGAGCCGGGGCAGCACCTGGTCCAGGCCCGCGCCGAAGAACTCGGCCACGGCCAGCGCCACCACCGCGTTCGCCCGGTTGGCCCGGCCGGGCAGCGCCAGCGCCAGCTCGTGGACGCGGCCGCGCGGGTCGATCACGGAATCCTCGTCAAGCACCCACCTGGTTGCCGGCCTGGCGAAGCTGCACTCGCCGCAGCGCCAGTCGTGCTCGTCCCGCAGCAGATGCGACCCGCATTCCGGGCAGCACCAGGAGTCCTCGCGCCAGCGCTGCCCGGCGGCAACCCAGGTGACCTGCTCTGCCGGGCTCGCCGCCCACGCGATGAGCGGGTCGTCGGCGTTCGCCACCACCCGGCAGCCGGAAGCCTTGGCCAGCGCCTCCCGCCACCGCCTGGCCACCAGCCAGATCTCGGCGGCCCGGTCCATCTGGTCCCGGCTGAGGTTGAGCAGCGTGACGACCCTGGGGGCGGTCGCGTCGATCATGGCGGGCAGGTACCGCTCGTCGACCTCGAGCACGCCGAACGGCGCGTTCGGGGCCTGCCCGAGCGCGGACGCCAGCCCGGCCTCCATGTTCGCGCCGAACGCGTTGGTGGCGACCTCCTGCCCGAGCGCGCCGAGCGCGGCGGTGACCAGCCGGGTCGTGGTGGTCTTGCCGTTGGTTCCGGTCACCAGCACGATCTGGCGGCCCGCCGCGAGCAGCCTGAGCAGGTCGGGCGCCATCCGAAGACCTACGACGCCGCCGATCACCGCGCCGTCGCCGCGTCCCGACATCCGCGACATCCGGCCAGCGGCACCGCCGATCGTGGTGGCGAGGCGCGCGCGCAGCGGAAGCTTTCCCATGGCCGCCGATGCTATCCGGCGGTGCTGCCTGCCGCGGCGGCCGAAGGCGGCGCGGAGGCCGCTGCCAGGTCGTCGCTGCCGACGATGAACCGGCGGGGCCAGCTCAGCACGGTCTCCAGCCAGCCCACGATGCCCAT
>JASHUI010000294.1:0-3839 GCA_030040095.1 Streptosporangiaceae bacterium
AAGAGGCGGCCCCGGCGGCTGTGTCTGGTTTTGTCAGCTCAGGGTGATCTCGACGGGCGGGTTCGAGTTCGACGGCTCGTTAACCGGGTCGCCGGAGAACACGGCGCTGATGAAGTAGTTCCCGGCGGCGAGCTTGTTCAACTCCGTGTTGGTTTTGCAGGTAAAGGTGTTGTCGAAGTCGGGCCCGCCGGTGAAGGTCGTCAGCAGCTGGCCGGCGCACCCGGTGACCGGCGCCACGTTGGTCGCGGTGGTCCCGATGTAGATCGTCACCGAGCCGGTGCCGCCGTTGGTCCCGATGATGTTGGCGCCCATGGCGTACACGGTGGCGGTGATCGAGACGTCGCCGACCGTGGTCGACGTCGCGTCGATGGTCGTCGTGGTGACGTTCAGCACGGCCAGGTCGAACGTCCCGCCGGAGGTCGAGCCCTGGAACTCGGAGTTGGCCTGGAACGTGGCGGCGTAGCTGACGATCCCGTAGTCGGCCGGGGTGACAGTGCAGGAGCCCGTTCCGCCCGACACCGGCGCGGTGCACGAGTAGGAGGACGGGAGGTCCAGCGGCGAGGTGGGCGCGATCACCACGTTGCCGCTGGCGGCCGGAGCGCCCGCCGCGGTGCCGACGTTCACGTGGAAGGTCACCGACTGGCCGACGTTGATGTTGGTCGGGTTGGTGTTGGTGATCGTCGTGACCGTGGGGGAGCGGAACACGTGCACCAGTGACCGGCTGGAGACCGACGCGTCATGCGTGGCGTTGCCGCCGTAGTACGCCTTCACGGCGTAGGTGCCCGACTCGGGGAAGCTGACCCGGCAGTGGGTCGCGCCGGCCACGAGGCGTCCCGAGCACAGCTTGACGCTTCCTGCCTTGAACGTGACCTTGCCGCGCGCGGTGGTCCCGCCCGACGACGTGACGGACGCCGACAGTTTCACGCTGGAACCGACCCATTGCGACTTGGGGCTGATCGAAATGGCGGTCTTCGTGGAGTGCTTGGCCACGGACGCGTTGGCGGCGGATGCCGTGCCTGCCCACAGCGCGCAGACGGTCGCGGCCGCGGCCGTGACCGAAACTAGGCGTACGGCGCTGGCACCGAACTGGTGCCGGTTCAGTCTCATAGCGGGTTTCCTCCAGGTATCACACCGATGAAAGCTTTGAGCAGGAGCGCGGCCATCGGGCGATACCCCCGGGAACCGCGTTTCCCTCAGGGGATAGGACGCCTTGCGGAGGTGTTGCGTTTACGCCCACGTCTCGGCGGATACATCAATCCTGGTCAGGGATTGCCGGGTCGGGACCGGTTGTCGCATCGTCTAGAGTGCGCACCAGGACCCGGACGGAGACGGCCGATGACGACCAAGGCACCCACCGACCTCCCCGAGCACCTCGACGTGCTGATCGTCGGGGCCGGCTTGTCCGGCATCGGCGCCGCCCATCACCTGCGGACCCAGTGCCCGTGGGCCTCCTGGGCCATCTTCGAGGCGCGCGGCGCGATCGGCGGCACGTGGGACCTGTTCCGCTACCCCGGGGTCCGCTCGGACTCCGACATGTTCACCCTGGGCTACCCGTTCCGGCCGTGGAGCGGCGATCTGGCGATCGCCGACGGCGACTCGATCCTGGCCTATATCAGGCAGACCTCGGCCGAGGACGGCACCGACGAGCGCATCCGGTTCAACACCCGGGTCGTGGCGGCGCAGTGGTCCAGCGACGAGGCGCGCTGGCGCGTGACCGCGCGGCAGACCGATACCGGCGAGGTGATCGAGGTCTCCTGCGGCTTTGTCCTCGCCTGCACCGGCTACTACCGCTACGACCACGGCTACCGGCCCGACTTCGCCGGTCTGGACCGGTTCGCCGGCACGATCGTGCATCCCCAGGCCTGGCCGGGCGATCTTGACTACGCGGGCCGGCGGGTGCTCGTCATCGGCAGCGGCGCGACCGCGGTGACGCTAGTTCCAGCGCTGGCCGAGACCGCCGCGCACGTGACCATGGTGCAGCGATCGCCGAGCTACATCGCCGCGCTCCCGGCCAGGGACCCGATCGCGGACGCGGTCAGGCGCCACCTGCCCGAGCGCTACTCGGGCCCGGCCCTGCGCTGGTTCAAGGCCCTCACCACGCAGGCCTTCTTCCGGCTGAGCCGCGGCCGCCCGGAACTCGTCAAGCGGATGCTGCGCCGCCAGCTCGAACGCCAGCTGCCGGACGGGTACGACATCTCGGCCCATTTCACGCCCCGCTACAACCCGTGGGACCAGCGGTTCTGCATCGCGCCCGACGGCGACCTGTTCCGGGCGATCAGGAAGGGCTCGGTCGATGTGGTCACCGACCACGTCGACACGTTCACCGAGAAGGGCCTGCGCCTGGGGTCCGGCGAAGAACTCGAGGCCGACATCATCGTCACCGCCACCGGCCTCGAGCTCCTGTTCGCCGGCGGCATCGAGCTGTCGGTGGACGGCGAGGCCGTCGACCCGGCCACGAAGCTGGCGTACAAGGGCATGATGCTGGAGGGCGTGCCGAACCTCGCCATCGCGTTCGGCTACACGAACGCGTCGTGGACGCTCAAATGCGATCTGACCTGTGATTACGTCTGCCGCCTGATCAACCACATGCGGGCCATCGGGATGCGCGAGGCCATGCCGGTCAACCGGACGCCGGAGGCCAGCACCCGGCCGCTGCTCGACCTCACCTCGGGATACATCCAGCGGTCGGCCCACCGTTTCCCCCGGCAGGGTTCCCGCTACCCCTGGCGGCTGCACCAGAGTTACCTGCGCGACTACCGGACCCTGAAGCTGAGGCGCATCGAGGACGGCGCCATGGTGTTCTCCAGCCCGGCTCAGCGGCGGGGGGTCCACAGCGGGCCGGTCAGATCCCAGGCGGACTCCCAGGCGGCCAGGCGCCGCCAGTCGAGCAGCAGCCGGGCGAGCCCGTAGCACCCGATCAGTACGGTCCCGGCGCCGCCCGCCGCGGCGACGCCGATGACCACGGAGGTGAATATCACCTCCGCCGCATCCGGCGGCGCGGCCACGGGCTGGCCGGAGGCGGTGAGCCAGACCGGGATCCGGTCGCCCGCCGGCGCGTTCCAGATGGCCGGCGTGGTCTGGGTGGTGAGCACGCCCGAGTGCAGCCGCCCGTCCGACGTCCGCCAGCGGGCGGTGGTCTGACCGGCCCAGTTCAGGCCCGCGTTGTACGGCCCGTTCTTGGTCAGGACCGCCACGCCAGGGTGCACCCGCGCCGCCGCGGCCCGCTGGCTCTCATAGATGTGCCGACCCAGGAAGACCGTGCCCGCGATGGCGGCAAGGAACGCGGCCAGCAGCAGCAGTACGACGGCGCCCTCGATCCGGTCGCAAGGCCGTCGTAGCTGGTTGCGGCCCATCAGCATCCGCGCCCATCGCCGGATCGGGCGCTGCGCCGTCCGGGCCTGCCTGGGTATGGTCGTCACCTCCGGCAGGTCGCCTCAGAGCGAGCCTCGGCCAGACGGGCCGGCGCCTGCAGGGGCGTTGGCCACGACCGGCCGGGCCCTTGGTCCCTTCGTCGCAGGTCAGAGCCATGCCCGCAAGTCGCCCACCTCAACCAGCGGCAGGCCCCAGCACAGCGCCGCGGACTCCAGGTCCGCGGCGCCGGCCATGGTCCCGTCCGGGTTCATCACCTCGCAGCAGACCCCGACCGGCGGGAGGCCAGCAGCGAGACAGGCCGCCACGGTCGCCTCGGTGTGCCCGGCCCGCTCGGCGAGCAGCCCGGGCCTGGCCGCGAGCGGGAACACGTGTCCCGGGCGCAGGAAGTCGGCCGGCCGTGCGTCCGGATGGGCCAGGCGGCGCACGGTCGCGGCCCGCTCGGCCGCCGACACCCCGGTGCCGGTGCC
>JASHUI010000039.1:0-6929 GCA_030040095.1 Streptosporangiaceae bacterium
GCCGTGCACACCCGGCGCGCCGCCGAGCCCGGGCGCGCCCTGGACCGGCTTCGCGGCCCGCTGACCGCGCTGGCCCGGCGGACCGGCCTGGCAGTGGAGCCGGGGCGGATGGTGATCGAGCTGCGGCCGCCCGGCTCGGACAAGGGTCAGACCCTGACAAGCCTCACTTTTGAACGCGACGCCTCGGCCGTCATGTACTGCGGAGACGATCTCGGGGACGTGCCGGCCTTCCAGGCGGTGGCCCGGCTGCGTCGCGACGGGATCGGCGGCCTGGCCGTGTGTAGCGGCTCCGCCGAGGTGACCGCGCTGATCGAGCTGGCCGACCTGGTGGTGGACGGCCCGGACGGCGTGGTCCGGCTGCTGGACGCGCTGGCCGCCGCCATGAGGCGTTAGCCGCCCGGCCGGTCGAGGGCGGCCAGCTGATCGGCGAACCAGGTTCTCGGCGGCATCGCCGACGCGGCCCGGGCCAGGGATTCGGCGCGACGTCTGCGTTCTGGATCAGGCATCTCGAGCGCCTCGCGCAAAGCCAGCGCGGTGCCCCAGACGTCGAACGGGTTGATCATCAGGGCATCGGCCGACAGTTCCGCCGCCGCGCCCGCCTCACGGGAGAGCACGAGCGCGCAGCCGCGGTCGGACAGGACCGGACCCTCCTTGGCCACGAGGTTCATGCCGTCGCGGACCGGGTTGACCAGGAGCACGTCGGCCAGCCGATAGGCGGCCAGCGAGCGGGCGTAGTCGTCGTCGACCTGCAGGATCAGCGGGTCCCAGTCCGCCGAGCCGAACTCCGCGGAGATCTCCCGGGCCAGCCGCTGCACCCGGGCGGTGTACTCGCGGTACTCGGGCAGGTCGTGCCGGGACGGGTAGGCGAAGGCCAGGTGCATCACCCGGCCGCGCCACTGCGGGCAGGAGGTCAGCAGCTCCCGGTAGGCGGCCAGGCCGCGGACGATGTTCTTGGACAGCTCGGTGCGGTCGATCCTGACGATCAGCTTCCGGTCGCCGGCCGCCTCGGCCAGTGCCGCCATCCGGGCCTGGACGTCCGGCTCGGCGGCGCGGGCGGTGAGCTCGGCCGCGTCCACGCCCAGCGGGTGCACGCCCACTCCGGTCACGTGGCCGCGGTAGCTCACCTGCCGCCGGGCCCGGTCCACCTCGGCGCCGCCGGGGCCGAGGACGGCCTCGCAGCAGTCGAGGAACGCGTCCGCCCACCGCTGGCACAAGAACCCGGCGTGGTCGGCACCGAGCAGCCCGTCGAGCACCTCCCGGCCGACGGCGTCCGGCAGCATCCGGTAGTAGGCCGGCGGCGCCCACGGGGTGTGCGAGAAGTGAGCGATCCTGACGTCCGGGCGCAGGTCCGCGAGCATCCGCGGGACCAGGGTCAGGTGATAGTCCTGCACCAGGGCCCGGGCCGGTCGGTCCGCCCTGGCCGGTCCCGCGTCCTGCGCCAGCGCCTCGGCGAACGCGCGGTTGTAGGCGCGGAACGAGTCCCACTCCCGCCCGAAGGCGATGTCGAATTGCGGCTGATTCGGGGTGTCGTACAGCATATGGTGCACGAACCACAGCGTGGAGTTCGCCACGCCGTTGTAGGCCCGCTGGAAGATCGCGGGCGGGATGTCGAGCATGCGCACCCCCGAGCCGCCCGGCGTCCCGTCCGGGCCGAGGCGTCCTTCAGGGGCTTCGCGCGCCGCCGCCCGGTCGGCGTCGCTGAGCGCGGCGCAGACCCAGAGGGCGGCGCTGGTGTGGTCGGTCACCGAGGACAGGCCTGAGACCAGCCCGCCGCCACCGCGCCGGGCCGAGAGCCGGCCGTCGTCGCCGAGCCGGAACGACAGCGGCCCGCGGTTGGATGCGATGAGCACCCGGCCGTCGGCCGATCCTGCGTCCATGAGCGGCCAGGCTATCTGGCGAGGTCTCCCGGCCGGCGCATCGCCCTGATGACCTGGTGTCCGGCCGGCCGGACGCCCCCGCCTGGGGGCACCCCACGCGGACCGTGCGCGCATTTCGGGCTACAGTTCTCACTACAACTTCATATTGCTCATCCAGAGGGGTGGAGGGATCGGCCCTGTGAAGCCCCGGCAACCATCACGGTGACAAGCGTGTCCGCGCCACGACGGCGAGGCCATTCCGTGACAGGTGCTAACTCCGGCCCGCGGCCAGACGACCGCCGGGAAAGATGAGGAGAGAGGCCTCGCTACGTGACCACACCTGCAGCAACCACCATCCCGGCTCCGGCGGCCGGCCCGGCCGCGTCCCGGTTCGGCCATGCCAGCGGGCTGTCCTGCCGCGAGTGCGGGCAGACCTGCCAGCTCGGCGCCCAGCACGCCTGCTCCGAGTGTTTCGGCCCGCTGGAGGTCCGCTACGACTTCCCGGCGCTGACCAGGGAATCCATCGAGGCAGGGCCGCCCAACATCTGGCGCTACGCCAGCCTGCTCCCGGTGCCGCCGGACGTCGCCGCGCGGCCGAACACCGAGCCGGGCGGCACCCCGCTGGTCCGCGCGGACCGGCTCGCCGCCGCGCTCGGCATGCGGGCCGTCTGGGTGAAGGACGAGCGGGCCAACCCCACCCACTCGTTCAAGGACCGGGTCGTCGCGGTCGCGCTGGCCGCCGCGATCGAGATGGGCTTCAAGATCCTGGCCTGCCCCTCCACCGGGAACCTGGCCAATGCCGTGGCCGCCGCCGCGGCCCGGGCGGGCATTCGCTCGGTGGTGCTGATCCCGGCCAGCCTGGAGCCGCCGAAGATCCTGGGCACCTCGGTCTACGGCGGCACCATGGTCACGGTCGACGGCACCTACGACGACGTGAACCGGCTGGCCTCCGAGCTGGCCGACGACCGGGAAGACTGGGCGTTCGTCAATGTCAACGTCCGCCCCTACTACGCCGAGGGTTCCAAGACCATCGGATTTGAGATCGCCGAGCAGCTCGGCTGGCGGCTGCCGCGGCAGGTCGTGGTCCCGGTGGCGTCGGGCGCCCAGCTGGTCAAGATCGACAAGGCGTTCCGGGAGCTGCTCGGGCTGGGCCTGGTGGACCAGGCGGACTACCGGGTGTTCGGCGCCCAGGCCGCAGGCTGCGCCCCGGTCGCGGCCGCGTTCCGGGGCGGGCACGACGTGGTACAGCCGGTCCGGCCGGACACGATCGCCAAGTCGCTGGCCATCGGCAACCCGGCGGACGGGCCGTACGTGCTCGACGTGGTGCGCCGCACCGGCGGTGCGGTCGACGACGTGAGCGACGAGGAAGTCGTGGACGCGATCAGGCTGCTGGCCGCGACCGAGGGCATCTTCGGCGAGACCGCGGTCGGGGTCACCCTGGCCACCGCCCGCAGGCTGCTGGAGTCCGGGCAACTGGACCCCGAGGCCGAGACCGTGATCATCAATTCCGGCGACGGCCTGAAGACGCTCGACGCCGTGGCCGGGTCCTTCGGCCCGGTCAGCCCCATACGCCCCACTCTGCAGGCTTTCGCCGAGCTGGAGTCGTCCGGCCACGCAAGAAAGGCGGTCGTCGCATGAGCGTCTCGGTCCGCATCCCCACCATCTTGCGCAGCTACACGGGCGGCGCCGCCGAGGTCACCGCGCAGGCCGGGACCTTGCGCGAGGTCATCGCCGGGCTGGACGCCGCGTATCCCGGCCTGGCCGGCCGGATTCTCGACGAGGGCGGGACGCTGCGGCGCTTCGTCAACGTGTACGTCGGCGAGGACGACGTCCGGCTGGCCCAGGGACTCGATACCGAGGTGCCTGCCGGCATTCAGGTCTCGGTGATTCCCGCGGTCGCGGGCGGTTGAGCGGGGCGGTGCGCTCCGCCGCGTCGCCGCTGCGCTCGCCCGGGTTCGGGGAGTAACTGGGCGCGAGTGGGCACGCTACGATGTAAAGTCATGTCCGGTCGCTGTCGGTACGGCGAGAACGGCAAGCTCAGCTTGCCTAGCACGTCTGGCCCGGTCCGCGATCGACGGGTTTCGCGGTTGCAAGGGCGGAACCCGAAGCCCGAGCAAAGTTAGGGAGTTGTTGGTAATGGCTCAGGGCACCGTCAAATGGTTCAACGCGGACAAGGGCTACGGCTTCATCGCGGTCGACGGTGGCAGGGACGTCTTCGTCCACTTCTCAGCCATCCAGGCGGATGGCTACCGCACCCTTGAGGAGGGTCAGCGGGTCGAGTTCGAGATCACGCAGAGCGACCGCGGGCCGCAGGCTGAGGCCGTCCGCACCGTCAGCGTCTGATCACGTCAGAGAAGGCCCGGTCCCACCTGGTGGGGCCGGGCCTTCCGGCATGCCATGGCTTCGGCTTGCACTCTTACCCCGAGAGTGCTAAACAGGGCGTTGGCACTCTCGGGGTGAGAGTGATAACTCAGTGATGTGATCGGGACGATGAGGTCGAATCTCGCGGCAGGCAGGGACTGCCCGCGGGCGAGGCCGTCCGTCGCGGGCGTCGGCTCGGTCGGCACGCAAGGCATAAAGTTCCGGGAGGACTGGAGCCTATGGCAGCGAAGATGATCGCGTTCGACGAGGACGCCAGGCGCGGCCTCGAACGCGGTATGAACCAGCTCGCCGACGCCGTCAAGGTAACCCTCGGCCCGAAGGGCCGGAACGTGGTGCTCGAGAAGAAGTGGGGCGCCCCCACGATCACCAACGATGGCGTGTCCATCGCCAAGGAGATCGAGCTCGAGGACCCGTGGGAGAAGATCGGCGCGGAACTGGTCAAGGAAGTCGCGAAGAAGACCGACGACGTCGCGGGCGATGGCACCACGACCGCGACCGTGCTCGCGCAGGCGCTGGTCCGTGAGGGCCTGCGCAACGTGGCCGCTGGCGCCAACCCGATGTCGCTCAAGCGCGGCATCGAGGCGGCCGTCGAGCGGGTGAGCGAGGAACTGTCCAAGCTCGCCAAGGACGTGGAGACCAAGGAGCAGATCGCTTCGACGGCCTCCATCTCGGCCGGGGACACCTCGATCGGCGAGATGATCGCCGAGGCGATGGACAAGGTCGGCAAGGAAGGCGTCATCACCGTCGAGGAGAGCAACACCTTCGGCCTCGAGCTCGAGCTCACCGAGGGCATGCGCTTTGACAAGGGCTACATCTCGCACTACTTCGCGACCGACGCGGAGCGGATGGAGGCCGTCCTTGAGGACCCGTACATCCTGATCGTCAACTCCAAGGTGTCGGCCAACAAGGACCTGCTGCCGCTTCTGGACAAGGTGGTGCAGTCGGGCAAGCCGCTCGTGCTCATCGCCGAGGACGTGGAGGGCGAGGCCCTGGCCACCCTGGTCGTCAACAAGATCCGCGGCCTGTTCAAGTCCGTCGCGGTGAAGGCGCCCGGGTTCGGTGACCGGCGCAAGGCCATGCTCGGCGACATCGCCATCCTGACCGGCGGCCAGGTCATCAGCGAGGAGGTCGGCCTCAAGCTCGAGTCCGCCGACCTCGACCTGCTGGGCCGGGCTCGCAAGGTCGTCGTCACCAAGGACGAGACGACGATCGTGGACGGCGGCGGCGAGGCGGACCAGATCGCCGGCCGGGTCAACCAGATCCGGGCCGAGCGGGACAACACCGACTCCGACTACGACCGCGAGAAGCTCGAGGAGCGGCTCGCCAAGCTGGCCGGCGGCGTGGCCGTCATCAAGGCCGGCGCGGCGACCGAGGTCGAGCTGAAGGAGCGCAAGCACCGCATCGAGGACGCGGTGCGCAACGCCAAGGCGGCCGTCGAGGAGGGTGTCGTCGCCGGAGGCGGTGTCGCCCTGCTGCAGGCCGGCACCAACGCCTTCAAGAAGCTCGAGCTGGGCGGCGACGAGGTGACCGGTGCGAACATCGTGCGCCGGGCGCTCGAGGAGCCGCTGAAGCAGATCGCGATCAACGCCGGTCTCGAGGGCGGCGTCGTGGTCGAGAAGGTGCGGACGCTGTCGGCTGGTCACGGCCTGAACGCCGCGGACGGCGAGTATGTCGACATGTTCAAGGCCGGCATCATCGACCCGGCGAAGGTGACCCGCTCTGCGCTGCAGAACGCGGCCTCCATCGCCGGCCTGTTCCTTACCACCGAGGCAGTGATCGCCGAGAAGCCGGAGAGGGAGAAGGCTCCGGCTGCTCCCGGCGGCGGGGACATGGACTTCTGAGTCCCGCCACGTCTGACGCCAGGAGGCGGTCCCGGTAGATCCGGGGCCGCCTTCTCGCGTTGTGCTGAGGTACGACGGCGCGCGTACTCCACAACACTGCCCAAACGAGGGATTATCTGCGCATGAGGCCCCCCGCCGAGCAACTTATCCGCGACTACCTCAACCGGCTCTCGGTTGTGGCGCGGAATCGGCTGAAGCCGGAGGACAGGCGTGCGTTCCTCGCCCGGATCGGTGACTTCATCGAGCGCCAGTCCGGTGTGCGGGGAACGGCCGATCCGGCTGAAGTCATGCGGATTCTCTCGAGCATCGGAGAACCGGAAACCGTGGTCGAGCGCGAGCGCGCCCGGCTTGAGGCGCGGCGCAGCGAGCGAGCCGCCGCGGCCAGCCGGGTCGTCCTGTGGAAGCCACAGGGTAAGGGCGAGGCCGATAGCGCCGAGGCGGATTCTCCGCAGCTGACCAACAAGGATGGGCGCCCGCTGACCGGCGAGATCAAGGTGACGAGCCGGCCGATCACGGCCCGCTGGCGGCCAGGCGAGCCGCTGAAGCAGCTGGAGAGCCAGGTCAAGCCGCCGACCCGGGGCGGGCGGCGCGGCTGGGCTAGCTGGGCACGGTGGTCTGACTGGGCACGCTGGATCCCGAGGCCAAGACCGGGCGGGTCCGCGCCGTCGGCGGGCGGTCCGCCGATGTCGGGCCCGCAGACCGCCGAACGCTCCGCAGCGCCGGCTGGCACGGGCCCGGCGCCCGAGGGTTCGCGCGGTGGTGCCTCCGACGGCTGGAAGGGTGCTGGTGGTTCGAGCGGTGCGGGGCCCTCGGGCGGCACTGGCTCCGCCGTCGAGGCCAGGACCGCCGG
>JASHUI010000040.1:0-18444 GCA_030040095.1 Streptosporangiaceae bacterium
GCGTCGCCCTCCGTGGCCCTGGCCTCGTCATCGGCGCTCGGCCGGGACACATCCCTGGCCCGCATCGCCGCCTCCACCGTGACCTTCATCCCGCGCATGCCGTCAATCTTGCCCGCTGCGCGCCGGTGATCAGAAGACCGTCGGGCACCACGGGGCGGGATGCCAGGACATGGCGGCGGACAAGGCGGCCAGCGACCCCGGGCGCACCTCGGTGACCAGTCCGGCGCCGGCCAGCGCGCCCAGCCCGGTGCCGCCCAGGTAAGCCGCGCCCAGCGCGCGGACCGGACAGGCCAGGTCGGCGGGCGCGGATGTCCGCTCGCAGGTGACGGCGGCCGGGTCCGCCGGGCCCGGGGCCCGCAGCCGCCACCGCCCGGCGTTCTCGGCGAACACGTCGTCCTCGACCTCGACGACCACGTCCACCGGGCACGTGTACCGCCGCCGGCTGAGCGCCTCGGGCACGCTGATCAGCCTGATCCACAGCCCGTCCAGCAGCTGCGGGCGGGCTCGCCGCCGGTCGGCCAGCAGGTAGAGCAACGGCTCGTCGGCGGGACGCGTCCGGGCCCGCACCTGGCTGACCAGGTCCCTGGACAGCAGGTCGTTCCAAATCACCGCGCTGGCCAGCGGATCGGCCGCCATCAGCTCGCGCACCTCCAGCTTCCCGCTGGGCAGCCCGTGCTCGTCCCAGTCCGGCTTCGCGGCGAACAGGGCGTACCCGCGCGGGCCCGCGCCGTCCTCGGCGATCACGCAGCGCAGCTGGCTGAACCCGGACCGGCGGTGCTCCGGGTCCCACAGGACGTTGTCCCACCAGCGCTGGTCGCGGGCGGGCATGCCGGGACGGCCGCTCCGCACCGAGTCGTAGACCCGGCCCAGCTCGGGCACGCAGGCCGCGGGCTCGGCGGTCCGCAGCCGCAGGGCGGACGCGGCGGCCGGCGCCGCGATGAGGCCCTCGCCGCGGCGGATCCTGAGGTCCAGCTCGGCGCTGGCGATGCCGTACCCGTACCGGCCGTAGATGCCGGCCTCGGAGGCGAACAGCGCGGCGACCGCCTCGCCGCGGTCGCGGATGTCGGCAAGCTGGCGGCGCATCAGGCTGGACATGATCCCCCGCCGGCGGTGCGAGGGAAGCACCGCGACCGCGGTGACCCCGGCCACGGTGAGCACGCCGCCCGGCACCGTCATCGGCATCGTGAGCACGGCCGTGGTCCCGACGATCTCGGCGCCGTCGAAGGCGGCCAGGGTGCGGTCGAATTCGAAGATGGGCCGGTCGTGCTCCATCTCGAGTTCCGCCGGGTGGGCGGCGTTGAATGCGTGCTCGAGCACCGTCCAGAAAGCGGGGAACTCGCCGTCGCTGATGGGGCGGATCGGGTAGCCAGCGTCCATGCCTGGATTTCTACCTGGCCTCCGCCGGCCCCGCGACTCAATAACCGGGCCAGCGGCGATGTGCCCGAAGGCCGAGATGCCGGTACAGTGCCGGCAAGATGGTACGTGTTGACCCGCACCGATTCGCGGCCGCGGCACTGGCGGCGGCGCAGCGGTCGCGCGGCCTGATCCTGCGGCAGTTTATTACCAGGAACCGGCGGCTCGCCTTCGTGCTGGCCCTGGCGGTCCTTGTTATCGGGGCCGGGTCGGTCCGGGTTTCGGAGTTCTGGTTCTCGCCCGGGCTGATGATCTTGCCACTCCTGGCCGGCGGGCTGCTGCTGTGGCCCCGGGCGCTGCGGATCCTGTTCTGCGTGGTCGCCGCCGCGCTCGCCTACGACGCGCTCGAGGGCAAGGCCGGGCCGGGCATCATCGCCACGATCGCGGTCACGGTGATCTTCGCCGACCAGCTGGCCCGGGCCCGGGCGAAGCTCGGCGTGCAGGGGCTGCGCGGCGACCGGATGCTGATCGAGCTCCGGGACCGGATCCGGGCCCAGAGCCGGCTGCCCGAACTGCCCGAAGGCTGGCGGTCGGCCTCGGTGCTGCAGCCGGCCGGCGGGGCGTCGTTCGGCGGGGACTTCCTGGTCTCCGCGTGCGACGGGAAGACCCTCGAGGTCGCCCTGGTCGACGTGGCGGGCAAGGGGATCGACGCCGGGACCCGGGCGCTGCTGCTGTCCGGGGCGTTCGGCGGGCTGCTCGGCTCGGTCCCGTCCGGGGACTTCCTGGCCTCGTGCAACGGCTATCTCCGCCGCGGCAGTCCGGCCGAGGGGTTCGTCACCGCGGTGCACCTCTGGCTCGACCTGGCCACGGGGGACTACGTGGTGGACTCGGCCGGGCACCCGCCCGCGGCGCACTTCGAGGCGGGCAGCGGGACCTGGCGCCTGACCCAGGCGCGGGGCATCGTGCTCGGCGTCGTCGCCGACCTGCGGTCGGTTCCCGAGCGCGGCATGCTGCGCCCGGGCGACGCGCTGATGCTCTATACCGACGGGCTGATCGAGGCGCCGGGCCGGGACATCGACGCGGGCATCGACCGGCTCCTGGGCGAGGCGGATCGGCTGGTCACCACGGGATTCGAGGCCGGCGCCGGCAAGCTGGTGCGGGCCATGCAGGCGCCGGGCGCGGGCTCGGACGACTGCGCGCTCGTGCTCATCTGGCGCGGCTGAGGGGCCAGGACCAGGACATCAGGCGGTCTCGAAGCCCTGGCCCAGCTCCCAGTCGGTAACGGCGCGGCGGGCGAGCCTGAGCTGATGCCGGGCCATGCCGGCCACGTGATCCCTGACGGCATCGCCGAACGCCCGGCTGGCCAGCTTCGACTCCTCGAACCGGTGGATGGCCTCGGTGAGGTCCATCGGCACCGCACGGCCGGGCTCGCCGCCTCCGGCAGCATCCGGCACCCCGCCCGGCGGCAGCGCATCGGGGAACTCGATGTCGTCGTCCTCCAGCCCGGCGATTCCGGCCGCCAGCACGGCCGCGATGGTCAGGTACGGATTGGCGTCCGCCCCGGGCAGCCGGAACTCCATCCGCAGCGACGGGCCGCTGCCGACCACCCGCACCATGGCGCCCCTGTTGTCATAGCCCCAGCTGGCCTGCGATGGGGCCCAGTCGCCAGGCTGGAGCCTGCGATAGGAGTTGATCAGCGGAGCGTGCAGCAGCGTCAGCTCGGGAGTGAAGGCCAGGACCCCGGCCAGGAACCGCCGGGCCAGATCGCCCAGCTCCGCGGCCGCCGGCCCAGGCCCGGCGGCCATGCACGGGCGGCCGGACTCGTCCCTCAGTGAAAGGTGCACATGACAGCCGGACCCGGGCTGATCCTGGTCGGGCTTGGCCATGAAGGTGACGGCGCGGGCATGCTGATGCGCGATCGCCTTCGCCGCGTGCTTGAACAGGACGTGGCCGTCGGCGGCCTGCATCGGCGGGCCGGCCGGGAAGTTCATCTCGGCCTGGCCGATGCCGCCCTCGCCCTGGGTGGTCTCGGCGTGCAGGCCGAGCTCGGCCATGGCCAGCCGCAGCGGCCCCAGGTACGGCTCGAGCAACCCGGTGACGAGAACGTCGTTGTCGCCGATGCGGTGATAGAGCGGGCCGAGGTTCCGGTATCCCTTACGGAACGACTGGGGATAGGAGTCCTCGTAGACATAGAACTCCAGCTCTGTCGCGACCCAGGCGGACAGCCCGCGGCGGGCCAGCCGCTCGGCCTGCCGCCGCAGGACGGCCCGCGGCGCTTCGAGGATGACGCTGCCGTCACGGCGCCGCGCCTCCGCGAGCACGATGCCGCAGTCCGGCTGCCACGGCAGCCGCCGGAGGGTCTGCATGTCCGGCCACAGCAGGTCGTTGGGGAAGCCGGTGTGGTCTCCGGTGGCCGCGACCCCGGCCGCCGGCTGAATGTCCGGGCCCGTGACCAGGTGGAAATCGGGCATGTCCAGCCCGTCGGCCAGGATCGTCTGCAGCCGCCCGGCGGCGACCCGCTTGCCCGCGAGCCGGCCGTAGTGGTCGGGGACGCAGACGCTGACGGACTCGAGGTCCGGCGGCAGCGCGGATTCGGTCATCCCGGCCTGTCGCCTCCGTCCACCATGATCGACGCTCCGTTGATGAAGCTGGCCAGGGGGGAGGAGAGGAACAGGCAGACCCCCGCGATCTCGTCGGGGCTGGCCATCCGCCCGAGCGGATTATCCCGCTCGTACCGGTGCCTGATCGTCGCCGGGTCGGCGTCCTGGCCGGCCGCGATCAGGTCTATCGCACGGCCGGTCATCGGGCTGTCCACGGTGCCGGGGCACACCGCGTTCACCCTGATGCCGCTCGGGCCGAGCTCCTTGGCCAGCGCCTCCACGAGCCGGACCACGCCCGCCTTGGCGGCGCAGTACGCGGCCCAGCCCGCGGCGCCGTGCACCGCGGCCTGCGAGCCCAGGAAGGTCATGGTCGCTCCGGAGCCCAGCAGCCGTCCGGTGGCCCGCGCGACGATGAACGCGCTCATCAGGTTGACGTCCAGCACCTGCCGGATCTCGCCGGCCGGCACGTCGAGCACGTTCCCCACCGACAGCACCCCCGCGCAGTGGACGACGTCGGTCAGCCGGTGCCGGGCGGCGACGTCTGCCACCACCCGGCCGACGGAGGCCTCGTCGGCGATGTCACAGGAGATGATGCCGTCGCCGGGCCGCACATCGAGGCCGATCACCCGCGCTCCGGCCTGGGCGAAACGGCGCGCGACGGCCGCGCCGATCGCGCCTGCCGCGCCGGTCACCACCGCCGTCCGCCCGCCGAGGTCGAACTGCTGCGCCGTCATCGGGCCCGCCGGGCGGTCACGCGGCCACGCCGCGGGCCGGCCTGTGCTTCATGTCACGCCTTCCTGTGGCCTGGAGTTCAGAGCGAATACAGCAGTGCCCTGGCGCTGGCCACGGAGTGCCGCACGTGCCGGACCGCCGCCCGGCCCGCGCGCTCGGCATCCCCCTCCGCCAGGGCCGCGAAGATGCGCTCATGCTCCTCGAGGCTGCGCTGCTGCCAGAGCGGTGTGTCGGGCAGCAGCAGGAAGACAACGTACAGCTCGGCCCTGACCTGCTCGAGAGCATCGGCCAGGAAGCGGTTTTTGGCCGACTGCGCGACGCGGATGTGGAACCTGGCGTCGAGCTTGGTGAACTCGACGTCGTCATTCGCCGCCCCGGCCGCGTCAAGAATCTCGCGCAGAGCCGCGACGTCTTCGGCGCAGCGGTGCCGTGCGGCCCGCGCCACGACCAGCGGCTCGAGTTCCATCCGGCAGTCAAGCGCCTCCTCGATCGCCCGGCGGTCCCGGCGCGCCGTGGCCTGGAGCTGGAGGGTCGGTCCGCCATCGCGGGCGCCGCCGACGATGAAGGTCCCGCCGCCCCGGCCGCGCCTGCTGGTGATGAGGGACTCCGATTCCAGCAGGCGGATGGCCCGGTGCACGGTCATGATGCCCACTCCGAACATGACCGCCAGCTCGCGCTCCGGCGGCAGCGAACTGCGCGAGGCAAACAGGCCCAGAGCTATCTCACGGCGCAATTGCTCGGCCACGTATTCATGGACGAGGGGCTGACGTCGCGCGCGCGGGTCGGCGGCCATTTCGTCGGTCACGGCTCCGGCACCTGTCCTCCCTGACCCGGTCAGGCCTCTTGACAGCGTTGATGCTCAACTCTAAGTTCTCGTTACGACAACTTAAAGCGGCTCTGGGAACAATGTGCACCGCGAAGCCCGTCACGGGAGGCCAATATTCCTTCGTTCTCCCGCTCTGACCGCCCTCGGGTTCGTGAGTTGCTTCGGCCGGAGCCCGCATCGGCGTCCGGCTGCCCGCAGGGCGGCCTCCTGAGCGGTGCGGCGCGCGGTTTAAATGGAGCGCGTGCAGCGGTTCAGCCATGTCGGGCTGACCGTCCGTAACCTTGACACCTCGCTCGCCTTCTGGCGGGATCATCTCCGCCTCCGCGAACTCGGCCGGGGCCTGGTGGAATGGGAGCACCTGGACCGGATCACCGGGCTCGACGGCACCCAGATCGAGTGGGCAGAACTCGAGCTTCCCGGCGGAGTGATCCTCGAGCTTTTCGCGTACATGCGCCCGTCCGGAGCCGCGCTGCCGCCCGGCGGAATGAACCGGCCCGGGATGGCGCACATCTGCGTGGAGGTCGACCACATCGATCAGGTCGTCCAGCGCCTGACAGCGGCGGGCTACCAAGCGAGCTCCCGGGAGCTTGTCACAATTCCCCGCGGCGCGTACAAGGGTTTTAAGTGCATCTATTTCCTGGATCCCGACGGAGTCACTCTCGAGCTGATCGAGCGGCCCCAGGCCCAGCGTCCGGCCAGACGACGGCGGCCGCCCGCCATTAAAGCGCACAGGACCGGTCACTTCAATCAGGAAGCGGGGCACCATGGATGATCTCGACTCCAGCTCGGCCGCGGCAACCGCACAGTCCGCTCCCCCGGGGCATCCCGGGCTGCGGCAGAATGCCATCGGGCTGGCCGACGCGATCATCGTCGGGATGGCCTCCTCGGGCCCGACCGCGTCCCTGGCCGTGACGCTGGCCGCGATCGTCGGAGCCTCCTCCTACGCCGGGCCGGTCACGATCCTGGTCTGCTTCCTGCCAATGCTCGGCATCGCGCTCGCCTACCGGCGGCTGAACCGCTGGCGGGTCGACTGCGGCGCGTCCTACGTCTGGGTGGGACGCGCGATCACGCCGTACCTCGGCTTCGTGGTCGGCTGGATCATGCTGCTCGGATACTTCCTCGGCACGATCTCCGACATCCTTCCGGTCGGACCCTACGTGCTGCAGGTCGTCGATCCCGGCGCGCAGAACTCCAACCTCGCCACCGCGATATCGGCGTCGATCTGGCTGCTGATCGTGACGGTGATCGCCTACATCGGAATCCAGCTCACCGCCCGGTTCCAGTGGCTGCTGGCCATCATCGAATACGTGATCATCACCGTGTTCGCCGTCGTGATCCTGGTCGCGGTGTTCGGGCATCACCGCGGCACCTCGCCGTTCCACTGGAGCTGGTTCTCCTGGCACACGATGGGCGGGACCTCGGGGCTGGTTGGCGGGATCCTCATCGCCGTCTACATGTTCAGCGGCTGGGACACCTCCGTGTACGTGAACGAGGAAACGCAGAAGTCACGCGTGAATCCCGGCCGGGCGGTCGTGGTGGGCGTGATCACGCTCGGGATCATGTATGCCTTCTACACCTTCGCCTTCCAGGGCGGCGTCAGCCAGAAGGCGCTCGCCGCCAACGGGTCGGACGCGCTCGCGTACATCGTCAGATCGGTGGCGGGCTCTCCCTGGGACAAGGTGATGATCGTGGCGGTGCTGCTCTCGATCGTCGGCGCGACCCAGACCGCCCTGGTGGCCGGGTCGAGGATCGCCTTTGCCATGGGGCAGGACAAGGTGCTGCCTTCCGGGCTCGGGAGGTCGCATCCCAGGCACCGCACGCCGGCCGTGGCCACGGTGGTCTTTGCCGTGCTGACGCTCGCGGTCACCTGGGTTTACACGCTGAGCTCGGCCACCGTGGAGGGCGCGTTCACGAACGTGGTCAGCTCGGTCGGGCTGATGTTCGCGCTGTTCTACGCCGCGACCGGCATCGCGATGGCCGTCTATTACCGGAAACTGGCCGCCCGCGGTGTCGGCCCCTTCCTCGAGCTGGCGCTCATCCCGCTGGTCTCGGCGGCCTTCCTCATCTGGGTGGCCTTCAAGTCGGTACCGGGGCTGGGCGGCTGGAATGGCACGGTGATGCACTACCTGTACATCATGCTGGGCATCGGCATCGTGTTCCTGCTGTTCGCACGGTTCATCGGGCGGTCCGCTTACTTCCGTGAGCCCATCGAGGCCTACGACCCCTCGTCGGCCGGCGCCTCATGACCCGGCCCGGCGGCCAGCACATGCTGCACCAGCGTGATCAGGACATCCTTGACCGAGTTCTTCTCCCTCGCGTCGCAGAGCATGGCCGGGACGTTCGGGTCGAGGTCCAGCGCGATGCGGACGTCCTCCGGGTCGTAGCGAGGAGCGCCGTCAAACGCGTTGACGGCCACGATGAACGGCAGCTGGCGCCGCTCGAAGTAATCGACCGAAGGGAAGCAGTCGCTCAGCCGCCGGGTATCGGCTAGGACAACGGCACCGAGCGCGCCGTAGGACAGGTCGTCCCACATGAACCAGAACCGGTCCTGGCCCGGGGTGCCGAAGAGGTAGAGGACGAGCCGGGCGCTCATCGAGATCCGGCCGAAGTCCATCGCGACCGTCGTCGTGGTCTTGTCGGCCACCCCGGTCAGATCGTCCACGCCGATGCTCACCTGGGTCAGGGATTCCTCGGTGCGCAGCGGCCGGATCTCGCTGATCGCGCTGACCAGCGTGGTCTTGCCTACGCCGAACCCCCCGGCCACGACGATCTTGACCGGGGTGAGCTGGCTGCTGTCGGCCTCGCCCTCAGAGGGAGCGGAGCCCATCGAGTACCTCCTTGAGCAAGTCGGTGCTGGTCCGCTGCCGTGTCGCGGGCCGCGGCAGTACAGCGATCATGCCCTGCTGTATCAGGTCGGACAGCAGGACGCGGACCACGCCGAGCGGCAGCGCCATGTCGGCGGCGACGTCGGCCACGGTGGCCGGGGCCCGGCACAGGCCGAGCAGCTTGCGGTGCTCGGGGTTGAGCTTGGCCAGTACGGCCGGGCCCGGGGCCGGACCCGAAGCGGCGATGACCGCGATCAGGTCGAGGATCATGTCGCCCGCCGGGTCGGTACGGCCTCCGGTCAGCGCGTACGGCCGGACGACCGGGCCGGCCTCCTGATCGGTCCACCTTTCGTACCGCGGCATGACTGGCTCACTCGCCGGGGAACCGGCGCGAGGCGAGCCTGGGCTGCGCGGCCAGGTGCGGCCCGGCGCGCTTGACGAGCATGGCCATCTCGTACGCGATCAGTCCGGCGTCGGCGTTCGCCGGGCACATCACCGCCAGGCAGCTCCCGTGGCCCGCCGCGGTGACGAACAGGAATGCCTGCTCCAGCTCGATGATGGTCTGGCGGACCTCGCCCAGGCCGAAGTGCTCGCCCGCGCCCCGCGCCAGGCTCTGGACGCCGGCCGCGAGCGCGGACAGGTGCTCGGCGTCCTCGCGGCTCAGGCTCTGGGACGCGGCCACGGTCAGGCCGTCACGAGACAAGATCACGGCTTGCTGTATCTGATCCACTCGGGCGGCCAGGTCGTCTAGCAGCCAGCTCAGCTCCTGGCCGGCCGGCGTTGCTCCAAATGGATCCATCACGACTCCTCCTGCGGTGCCCCGTCCGCGTTGTCCCTCGCCTGCCCGTCGGCCTTGCCGTCCGAATCCGGCGCCTCTGCCTCGCGCCCGCGCTCCCACCCGCGCTGCAGCGACGCGAGCAGGCTCTGCGCCTGTTCCGGCGAGCGGATCTCGGGTTCGCGGAACGAGGCAGCGGTCCCGGCCGACGGGTTGTTACGCAGATGAGGGGAGAGGTTCGCCTGGCGCACCCGGCGCGGCAGACCCCGGTGCGTGCCGGCGCTCAGGCTGCTGCCGGGCTGGCCGGGCAGGACCGGTCCGTCCGCCGGGGCAGCTGGCCCGCTGCGGCTGGCCGGGGCGAGGCCGGGGAAGACCGGCTCACTGAGGAAGGTCGGCTGGCCAGGGAAGAAGACAGACTTGGCGGGCTCGGAACCAGGCTCGCCGGGCCGTGCGGACGGCTGGCCGGGAGTCATGTCTGGCTGGCCGTGACGGGAGTCCGGATCGGCGCGGCTGACGTCGGGCAGAGCGGGAAAGGCATCGGTCTTCGCCTGGCTGGCGAAGGCGCTCTGCCGGACCGGGAACGCGCCCGGCAGGCTTGCCTCGGTGGTCTCGCCCGGAGGTGTCCGGCGTCTGGCCCGGCCGGTCAGGGCCAGGTGCAGGTCCTCGTCGTGACCGGCGGTTACCTCGGCCTCCCCCCGGGGCGCGATCCGGGCCTCGGCCTCCGTCGTGATCATGTTGCTGGGCATGAGCACGATCGCCGTGGTTCCGCCGTAGGGAGAGGGTCGCAGGAAGACGCGCACCCCGTGCCGGGCGGCGAGCTTGCCGACCACGAACAGCCCGAGCTGGTCGGCGTTGGCGAGGTCGAAGTCCGCCGGGCTGCCCAGCCGCAGGTTGATCGCGTCCAGCTCCTCGGGCTTGATGCCGAGGCCGCGGTCTTCGATCTCGAAGACGAGGCCGTTGCCGACCCGTTCGGCCTTGACCTCCACGCGGGTTCCCGAGGGCGAGAACAGCGTCGCGTTCTCGACGAGCTCAGCCAGCAAGTGGACCATGTCCGCGACGGCCGAGCCGGCCACCATCTCCTCGGACGCGGTGACGACCTCGATCCGCTTGTAGTCCTCAACCTCGGCAACGGCCCCGCGGATCACGTCGATGACCGGAACCGGGCTGCTCCAGGCTCGGCCCGGCACGGCGCCGGAGAGAATGATCAGGCCTTCGGCGTGACGTCGCATCCGGGTGGTGAGATGGTCGAGCGGGAAAAGGTCCGCCAGCGTTCCCGGGTCGACGGCCTTGCGCTCCAGCTCGTCGAGCAGGCGCAGCTGACGCTGCAGCAACGACTGACTCCGCCGGGCCAGGCTCACGAAGACCTGGCTGATCCCGCTGCGCAGGCTGGTCTCGGTGGCGGCGGCGGTCACCGCGGTGCGCTGCACGCTGGCCAGCGCCCCGGCCGCGCGAGACAGCTCGGTGACCTTCATGCGGGGGGACTGGGCGAGTTCGCCGTCCGGGCCGAGCGCCTCGCCGCGGCGGAGCCGCTCCACGAGCTGAGGGAGCTGCTGGTCGGCGAATCGGCGCGCCGACGCCTCCAGCGCGGAGGCGTCACGGGACAGCCGCCGGGCAAACCAGGCCATGCTCGCGGCCGCGACCAGGACGGCGACCAGCCCAGCCGCGTCCGCCACCGCGATCCTGATCAGTACCGTGCCGTGCACCGCCGACTGGTTGTGGCTGGCGAGCGCCTGGCTGAGGGTGACGCCGGCAAAGACCCACATGACGGCGGCGGCAATGATCGGGATGGCCAGGATCACCGCCGTGGTGAAGCGGATCGACCGGCGCAGTGCACGCCATCGCTCGCGGCCCGGCAACATGTGCGTGCCCATGTGGTAACTCCCTGATCCGGATCACGTGCTCCCGGTTAGCACGTCCGTTCCCCCGCGCGAACCAGCGGATCAGGGTAGGTTCCTCCGCCGCCGGACCGGTGACGGCCGCCTCGCGGTCGCGGGCGTGGCCGCGACCTGGCAGCCGGCCACGGGTTCCCTGGCTGCACCTGCGCGCGCCGCACCGCGGATCGCCTGACCGCTGAGTCACCGTCACTCCCCGCGGTCGGATGGATGGTTTCCCGTCGGTACAGTACATGACCGTCTGCGCATTTTTGATCAGTTCTCCGCAGAAGTTGACGAGCAGAAGGGCTCTCGTGCCACTGCCAGAAGTTCTCGCGCGGCCACGATCGTCGTTCTCGGGGCCGCGGCATGGGCTGGCGCGGCATGATCACAAACCGTGCCCTTTACCGCCGGAATCCGGTGACGGCCGGGTTCCCGGGCTTTGGACACCGCGCAGACCGTGGTCGGCCATCCAGAACCCGACCTGGGACTGCTCCGCGTTTTCGCATCGCATTATGCGGCTTGTTGTCCGGTTTTTAGCCTTATTAGTAGTTATTCTGTTTCTCATGGAGCACGTACGACTAAATGTGCCACTCGTGGCACTTCGCATCCGCTACCCAAAAATAGCCGCTATGATCCCGGGAGGGTTTCCGCCTGGCTGACTGTATCGCCGGTCAGCCCCGCTTCGTGCCCGACGTTCGGACCGCCGACGATGCCGATCGCATGGGGGGGTTTCCATGCCGTGCCGACACCCTGAGCAAGACCCTGTGGCTGGCCGCGGATCCGCCGATCGACGGTGATCCGACGGACTTCCGCTCTGCCGACGGGACAGCCGCCGCGCCCGCCCTCCGGCTGGGGCAAGGCGCGTCCGGCCTGGCCGCGCGGTGCTGCGGGCGTTCCTGACGGGCACTGACCGGGGCCTTGACCCCCAGCCCGCGGGAGCCCAGGGGCACGCGGGTCGAACACGACAGGAGAGGAACAGATGACGGATCACCCGGCCGCCGTAGTCGCAATCGCGCCGGCCCCGCCAGCCCGCCTCCAGCCCGACGCGATCGGGGTGGCCCAAGACACTGTCATCGGCATGGCCTCCGCCGCCCCGGCGGTGTGCGTCGCGCTGACGCTGGCCTCGCTCGCCGCGGCGACGGCCTACGGCAGCGTGCCGAGCATCGTACTGACCGGCGTTCCCATGCTCATCATCGCCAACGCCTACCGGCGGCTGAACATGTGGAACGCCAACTGCGGCGCGTCGTTCGAGTGGGTCGGCCGTTCGATCAACCCGTATCTCGGATTCCTGACCGGCTGGCTGATGATCGCCGGGTACATCATCGGGGCGGTCGCGGGCGTGGAGGTCATCGGGCCGTCGGTCCTCGCCGTCTTCAGCAACAGCACCGGCAACAACTGGACGAATGTCGGCCTCGCCACCGGTGTCTCGGTGGTCATGCTGGTGATCGCGATCGTCGGCATCCGGATCACCGCCCGCACGCAGGTCGGCATGGCGGTGATCGAGTACACGATCCTCATCGCGTTCGCGGTCGTGGGCCTGATCCTGGTGCTGCGCCACCACGCGGGCACCTACCCGATCACTAGGGGCTGGTTCAGCCTGAAGGGCGTCGGCGGGGGCGGAAGCCTGGCGGCCGGGCTGCTCATCTCGGTCTTCATCTTCAGCGGCTGGGAAGGCACGCTGTACGTCAACGAAGAGACCAAGCACCGCCGCATCAACCCCGGCCGGGCCGCCATCGTGGCGGTCATCCTGCTGACCATCATCTACGCGGTGGCGCAGCTGGGCCTGCAAGGTGTGGTGTCGCCGAAGGCGCTGCAGGCCCATTCCACCTCCGCGCTCGTCTACGTCGCCCAGGTGATCGGCGGCTCGGGCTGGGCCAAGGTGATGGCGCTGTCCCTGGCGCTGTCCGTCATCGCCGCCACCCTGACCAACATCGTGCTCACCTCCCGGATCATCTACGGGATGGCGAGCTACCGGTCGCTGCCGGAGTTCCTGGCCACCGTGTCCCGCCGGTTCGCGACCCCGGTCGCCGCCAGCATCATCGTGGGGGTGCTCCTCATCGGGCTGACCTGGGTGTACCTGCTGGCCAGCTCGGTTCAGAACGCGTTCACCGCCGTCATCGACACCAGCGGCCTGCTGTTCGCGGCCTTCTACATCCTCACCGCGCTGGCCACGATGGTGTACTACCGGCGCCGCGTCGTCACCAGCCTCTGGGACGCGCTGATCCTGTTCATCCTGCCGCTCGGCGCCGCGGGGTTCTTGGGCTGGATCATCTACAAGTCCTGCCAGAGCGCGCCGCTCCCGCAGAACATGTCCCTGGTGGGCGTCGTCGTGCTCGGCGTCCTCCTGATGTTCGTCGCCCGCTACGTCCTGCGGTCGCCGTTCTTCCAGATCCCGCGGGAGAGCTACGGAGGTCGGAAGCGGCGGCACTGACAACCGCCCGCCTGCGCGGCGACGTCAGCGGATGGCGCGGGCCGGCCTGGCCTCCCACGAGGTCCACAAGGGCCGGTATCCCTGCCGGCTCCAGAACGGCGCCGACAGCGGGTTCAACTGTCCGTAGTGCAGCAGCACCGCCGCCACGCCGGATGCCTCCATCTCCCGGTGGGCCTCGGCGACCATCGCGGCGCCGAGGCCGCCGCCCCGGTCACCCGGCGAGACGATCATCTGCATGAGGTAGGCGGCGGGCGCCGCGCGGACCAACGGCGCGACCCAGCCCGCGTCCTGCGGAGGCTCGGCGGACAGCAGGCCAACGGCGGCACCGTCCCGCTCGGCCAGCCACGTCCACGATCCGGGGACGTCGAGCAGCCGGGCGGCATAGCGGCGCAGCGCCTCGTCCGCGCCGGGGCGCTCGATCACGCAATCGAAGTGCGCGTCGAACCGCATCAGTTCCAGCCCTAGGCGAACCACCTCGTCGAGGTCGGCGGGGCCCGCCCGCCTGATTCGCACCTGGCCCGGCCGGCCCGCTTTCCCGGCCTCCTCGCTGGGCCGGCGCGACGCACCATCCCGCGGCCCGCGGTGGCGGCCAGTGGTGCGCACCGCGGCGACCGTCAGCGGCGTGAGCCCGTGCCTGAGCAGGGCACTGACCCCGCCGATGTCGCGGCTGGGCCAGGCCACCACGGCCGCGGTGTCCTGCTCTCCGGTGCCAGGGACACGGCCCAGATGGTCCCGCCACAGCGACAGCAGCCGGTCCAGCGCCGCCGCGACGTCCGGTCCCGGGATCTGGGCGGTGAGCTGGTACCGGCGGGCCGCCCCCCAGCACAGGTCCAGCGAGCCCGCGGTCCCCTCCCAGTGCTGGCATGTCCCGATCGCGGCCGCCTCCCCGCCCGCCCCCTCCACGACGATGTCCGCCCCGCACCCCCGCGGCCGGGCCGACGGCGGCAGCAGCGGATCGATGGCCTGCCAGCGCCGGGTCACCATCGCGCTGATGCCGCTCATGGTCACTCGCCGGCGATGTTTGTCAGGCTCTCCCGCACGGTCGCGGTCAACGGGTCGTCGGCCGGCAGGTTCCGCTCGCAGCGTTCGATGATGTCGCGGAGCGTGGACCTGGCGTCGCTGAGGCGGCCGACCGTGTAATAGGCGTTCGCCAGGTTCGCCCGGCGGGCCAGGGTCTCCCGGGCATCGGGGCCGAGGACGCGCTCATAGCCCTGGCAGGCCTGCTCGTGAAGCTGAACGGCCAGCGCCATCCGGCCGGCCGAGTGGTATGCGGAGGCCAGGCTGGCGCGGGCCACTATGGTGTCGAGCATGTCGGCGCCCTGAACCTTCTCCCGATCCGAAAGCAACCTCTTCAGCTGGGAGATCGCGTCCTTCACCCGGCCGTCAGCCAGGTAGGCCTCGGCCAGCCGCTGACGGGTGGTCATGGTATCGAGATGCCGCAGTCCCTGGACTCGCTCGCGGTCGGCGAGCGTGCGCCGGTACAGGCCGATCGCCTCCTCGGCCTTGCCCGCGCTGAGGCACGCGATGGCGAGTTCCTCGCGCGCGGCCAGGGTCTCCGGGCGGTCGGCCCCGAGAACCTGCT
Source organism: Streptosporangiaceae bacterium (assembly GCA_030040095.1). Taxonomy (GTDB): domain Bacteria; phylum Actinomycetota; class Actinomycetes; order Streptosporangiales; family Streptosporangiaceae; genus JASHPR01. The sequence goes on from JASHUI010000040.1 coordinate 14,999, forward strand.
CGCACTCGCCCGCCGCCTCTTCCAGGATGGGGAGCGCGGCGTCCGCCTGCCCCGCGGCCACGAAGGCACGGCCGAGATCGATCCGGGCCGCGATGGTGTCAGGGTGATCCCGCCCCAGCAAGCGGGCCCGGCCGGCGAGAACCCACTGGCTCCACCTGACGGCATCCTCCGTCTGCCCCGCGGTCACGAGCGCCGCGGCCAGGCGGGCCCCGGCCGCCAGCGTGTCGGCGCTGCCGGACCCGAGAATCCGGTCATTGGCCTCGGCCAGGTCGCGCCAGTAAGCGACGGCCTCGCCGGTCATCCGCGCGCTGTCCAGGCTCTGCCCGGCCCGCACCAGCGCCGGGTGAACGCCGCCCTCCGACCACAGCACGTCTCCGGCCGCTCGCCACAGGCTTGCGGCACACGCCCGCAGGTTCTCGGCGAGCCAGGCCTGTGGCTCCGCGGCCGGCCACACCTCGAGCAGCGCGTCCGCCGCCGCCCTGGCCGCCAGCTCGGCCACCCGTTTGGGCGTCGCCGCTCGGATCGCCGCCTGAACCACCGATCCCATCCGGGCCGTCGGCGGCGTCGTGGCCGGATCGACGATCAGCAGGCCGACCCGCTCCAGGCTGAGCAGCGCCCGCCAGGCCCGGCTCGGGTCCATCGGGGATTTCGTCCCGGCGGAGAGATACTCGCACGTGGCCGCCGCGGTGAAGACCTCGCCCGGGATCGCGTGGCCGTCCAGCAGCGCGGCCAGCGCCAGGAGATATTGTCCGCCGCCACCGGGCGCCAGCCGCTCGGCCTGCTCCACGGAGATGGTCCAGGTGACCGCGGCCGCCCCCTGCTCGTGGTCGGCGGCCTCGGCCAGATGGGCCCGCCGCTGGGCGAAAAAGTCCCGGTAATCACGGCACGAAAGACCCGAGCTGGCGATCACCGCGCTGGCCTGGAAGAGCGCCGGAGGCTCGCAGCCCAGGTCCGCGACGAGGTCGATCGCCCCGATGCGCTGGTCCGGGTCCGCGGTGAGGCGGCCCATGAGGTAGCTCAGCGCCTCGCGGGTGCTGAATTCGCGCAGCTGGAGAGCGAGTGCCGGGTGGTCACCGGGCACGGCAGCCGGGTTCGTGGTGGTGATCAGGGTCCGCCCGCCCGGCCCGGCCGGCCACAGCCCCTCGATGTCCTCCACGTTGCGCAGGTCGTCAAGCACGACGAGCCAGGACCGGTTGGTCTCGCCGAGCCAGCCGACGAAATGGCTGGCCACGGATTCGGCGTCGCCAACGTGGTCGGACTTGATGGCCGCCGCCGCTTCCATGAACCCGGACAGCACCGACCGCCGGCTCGTGGCCACCACCCAGACCAGCAGGTCCAGCCCGCCCGACCGCCACAGCGACTCGGCGGAGTACACGGCCAGCTGGGTCTTGCCGCAGGAACTCAGCCAATCCCGCGGGCCGGCCGTCGCGGCCCGGCCGGGCCCCAGCACCACGGTGGCGCCGGGAGCCAGCGCGGCGCCGAGATCTGGCGCGGACTCCGTCCTGACACTGAAGCCGTCGGCCAGCGGCGGTATCGCACCCGACCTCACCGGCCATGCCGCAGTCTGGGCCCGCGACGCTACGCGCCCAACGGCTGTCACCTGGCTGTCCATGGGCCGCTACCCGCGATCAACCATTTTGCACCGGAACCTCCCTGCAGCCCCGCCCTGGCGCAGCCAATAACGATACGGCAGTCGACCGGGCTGAGAACTTATCTAGGCGCAAATCCTGTCGACATCCGCCGGACGCCAGGCATAGGGAGAAAGTTCATGCGACGCACCAGCGAGGCGCCGGCCGTTGCCTGCCGCCGTCCGTCCGGCCGGTCCCGCGGGCTCGCCTCGGTCCCGGTTCGCCCGGTCCCTGGCCGGTCCCGCGGGCTCGCTTCGGTCCCGGCTCGCCGGCGCCGCCTTCCCTCGCATGGCCGGGCCGGCTCTGCCCTCTCGCGTGTCCGGGCCGGCTTGTTGCGCCGCTGCCGGCCTCGGGCCGCGACCCGGTGGGCAGCGCTACGGTCGCCGGAGGATAATCCGGCGGGAGGAGAATGGCCATTACGGTGAGAATTCGCCCGTAACCTTGTTCGCCCGGACGACGACGCCGCGTAGAACAACGCTACCGCGATCGCGGTCACGTCCGGGCCGGGCGTGGCGAAGCGCCGCGCCGCAACCGGGCCGGCGCGAAATGGCGCCAGCTTCATTCGCGGGCGGGCGGGTCGCCGACGTTGGATCCGGCCGGGACCGCGAGAGCACGGGCTGGCGTGCGGGCGGTGGCCCGCACGAGGGGCGACCCAGGCCGGTCCAAGGGCAGCCGGGCGAGTGGTACGCGGTGAACGTCATGGTTCGCGACGTATCCTGGAGCGGCGGCGGGCCTCGGCGGATACCCCGATCGCGCCTGGCGCGCAACCGGGATATGACAATGACGTCAGCCTTCAAGGGCGTATGACATAGACGTCAGCTAATGAAAGATATGACAGGGACGTCAGCTATTGATTTGCATGCCCGGCGCTATATGGCCGCCCGTGTCCTGCGAGGCAGGACGCTAGTAGGCCCCGCCCTATAACACGATCCGGTCGCCAGTGCAAACCGGAGGGAAAAGGCGACGCGGCCGTCAGCTGACGCTCATGTCATTATTTGCATTTCAAATGTGGTCTGTGCCCCAATAGAGATCGTGGCAAGCGACGGGACGACGGCGCGCGGCGAGCTCAGCCTCCGGCAGCCAGCCGCGACGATGGGAGCTGCCGTCGATGCGGTCGATCCAGGTGCCGCGCGGGCGGCCGGGGAGAACTTCCCCGTCGCCCTGAGAATGCTGCCCACCGGCCGCCGCCGGTACCTGATGGCCGTCTACCGCTTCGCCCGGACGACCGACGACGTCGGGGATCAGGCGCCGCCGGAGCAGCGCATGCGGCTGCTCGATGACCTCGAGGCCGACGTGCGCCGCCTGTATGCCGGTGGCGCGGATGAGCCAGGCCGGGGCGGTGACGGCGCTGAGCCGCGGAGCAGGGTGGTGCGCGGGCTGGGGCCCGCGGTGACCGAGTGCGGGATCCCGATGCAGCCGTTCCTCGACCTGGTCGAGGCGAACCGGCAGGACCAGGTGGTGTCCCGCTACCGGGCCTTCGACGACCTGCTCGGCTATTGCCGCCTGTCGGCCAACCCGGTGGGCCGGATCGTGCTCCACGTGTTCGGCAGCTTCACCGAGCAGCGCGCCGAGCTGTCCGACGCCGTCTGCACCGGGCTGCAACTCGCCGAGCACTGGCAGGACGTGGCCGAGGACCTGCGCGCGGGCCGCGTCTACCTGCCGGGTCAGGACATGGACGCCTTCGGCTGCACGGAGCGGGACCTGGCCAGGGCGAGCGCCCCGCCGCAGGTGCGCGAGCTGATCGCGTTCGAGACCGGGCGGGCCAGGGAACTACTTGACGCCGGGGCCCCGCTGATCGGCACGCTGCGCGGCGCGGCG
>JASHUI010000041.1:0-3066 GCA_030040095.1 Streptosporangiaceae bacterium
ATCGGCGAGGCGCCGCCGTCGCGCAGCAGGGCGACGCCGCGCCGGGCGAGCGACTCCCCGCCTATCTCGACCAGCGCCTTCGGCCGGCCGAGCCTGCTGCCCTCGCCCGCGGCGAGCAGGATCCCGGCGACCGCGGCGGACGGAGCCGGCACGGAGGGCGGAGCGGGCTCGGCTGACTGCACGCCTGACAGGGTACGGCTCCGGCTCGGATCGAGGCAGGGCCGACGGCCCGTTGCCCGGACGGGCCGGGGCTCAACCGTGGTGGATCCGGCCCGTGGTCGTGGTGAGCGGCTGACCCGAACCGCCCCAGCGCAGCTGGATCAGCTCGGCCGCGATCGCCACCGCGGTCTCCTCGGGCGTCCGCGCCCCGAGGTCGAGCCCGATCGGCGAGCGCAGCCTGGTCAGCTCGTCCTCGGACAGGCCGGCCTCGCGGAGCCGGGCCAGCCGGTCGTCATGGGTCCGCCTGCTGCCCATCGCGCCGATGTAGCCGGCCGGGGTGCGCAGCGCCACCTCGAGCAGCGGCACGTCAAACTTGGGGTCGTGGGTGAGCACGCAGATGACCGTGCGCTGGTCCACGTCCTGCCCGGACAGGTAGCGGTGCGGCCAGTCGGTCACGACCTCGTCCGCGTCCGGGAACCGGGCCCGGGTCGCGAACACCGGCCGGGCGTCGCAGACGGTCACCCGGTACCCCAGGAACTTGCCCGCCCGGGCCACGGCCGCGGCGAAGTCGATCGCCCCGAACACCAGCATCCGCGGCGGCGGCGCGAACGACTGGACAAACACCGACAGCTCGTCACGCCGCCGCTCCCCGTCCGGGCCGTACCGCCGGACGGCGGTCAGGCCCTGGGCGAGCATCCCGCGCGCGTCGTCGTCCACGGCCTGGTCCAGCCGGTCTCCGGACCCGAGGGTGCCCGAGGACCCGCGCTGGTCGTGCTCCGGCCAGACCAGGCGGCGCGCGCCCACCCGGCCCGGACCGTCGATCACGGTCGCCACGGCCACCGGCTGGCCCGCCCGCACGGCCGCCGCCACCTCACCAAGCTGGGGATACGACTGCCTGCCGACCGGTTCCACGAAGATGTCGATGATGCCGCCGCAGGTCAGCCCGACGGCGAAGGCATCGTCATCGGAGACGCCGTACGTCTGCAGCGCCGGCTTGCCCGAGGCACGGACCTCGCTGGACAGCTCGTACACGGCCCCCTCGACGCAGCCGCCCGAGACGCTGCCGACGGCCTCGCCGTCCGCCGAGACCGCCATCGCCGCCCCGGGCTCGCGCGGGGCGCTCCTGAACGTTCGCACCACCGTAGCCAGCCCGAAGGTCTCCCCCGCATCCCACCACTTGGAAATCGGGTCCAGGATGTCTCGCACGCCTCACCTCAGGTCTCGCAGTATTCTCCCAGGTTACGTTCCCGGGGCCCGGCGACGCGATTCCGCGAGCAGACCGCACCCCGGGCTGCGCGAGGCCGCCTACGTTTGTTAGGTTAGCCTAAGCTCACCGTAGGCAGGGCTGCCCGACAGGACGGAGACTATGGCGACTCGCACAAACCCCGTGGCGGCCCGCTCCGGCCGACTCGCCGTGCTCGGACTGACCTTGATCGGGCTGACCGCTCCCCTCGCGGCATGCGCGTCGCAGGCGTCCGCGTCGCGGCCGACCGCGGCGGCGCGGCAGGTGTCCGCCGCCGCCATCCGCTCCACCTGCAGCCAGGTCAGCGCGGTCCTCTCCGACGGGCCCGACCCGACCGCCGATCCGGTCGGTTACGCGGAGGCACAGATCCTACCGCTGGGGCAGATCCGCACCCCGGACCCGCCGCTGCGCGCCGCGATCGGCCGGCTGACCCGCGCCTACCAGGCCTTCTTCGCCAGCAACGGGACGTCGGGCGCGGCCAAACTGGCCGTCACGGCGGCGAGCAAGCAGGTCGACGCGTTGTGCCCCGGCGCGGCCTCATGAGGCGGCGCATCCGCTGGGCGGCGGCCGCCGTCGCCCTCGCCGCCGGCTGCGGACTGCTGGCCGGATGCGGCGGATCGGCCGGCGGCGCAGCCCAGTCGATCACGCTCTACAACGGCCAGCACGTGCAGACCGCCGACAGCCTGGTCGCGGCGTTCGAGAAGGCGACCGGGATCACGGTCAACGTCCGCAGCGACGACGAGGACACGCTGGCGGACGAGATCGTGACCGAGGGCTCGCACTCCCCCGCCGACGTGTTCCTCACCGAGAACTCGCCGCCGCTGGAGAGCCTGCAGGCCAGGGGGCTGCTGTCCAAGGTGGATTCCAGCACGCTGAGCCACGTCCCGGCCCGGTTCAGCTCGCCCCAGGGCGACTGGGTGGGCGTCTCGGCCCGGGTCAGCGTGCTCATCTACAACCCGAGCCTGATCTCGGCCGGCCAGCTGCCCACCAGGGTGAGCCAGCTGGCCGACCCGCAGTACCGGGGCAAGCTGGCCCTGGCCCCGCAGGAGACCGACTTCCAGCCGATCGTGACGTCGTACCTGCGCGCCTACGGCCAGGCCGCGACCCTGCGCTGGCTCAAAGCGATCCAGGCCAACGCCGGCGGGCATATCTACCCGGACAACGAGACCATCGCCGACGAGGTCAACCGGGGTGCCGTGGCGTTCGGGATTGTCAATCAGTACTACTGGTACCGGATGCAGGCCGAGATCGGCGCCGCCAGCGTCCACTCGAAGATCACTCACTTCGCTCCGGGCGATCCCGGCTACGTCGTCGACGTCTCCGGCGCCGGGGTGCTCAAGTCGTCCACACATCAGGCGGCGGCGCAGAGGTTCCTGGCCTTCCTGGTCAGCAGCCAGGCCCAGGAGATCATCGCCGATCCGAGCAAGTCGATCAGCTACGAGTACCCGATCGCGTCCGGCGTGACCACGCAGGCTCCGGAGACGCCGTTCGACCAGTTGCAGCCCTACCCGATCACGATCGCCGAGCTGGGCACCGGGGCCACCGCGATCGCCCTGATGCGCGAGGCCGGGCTGTTGTGATGACCACGTCGCCCACGCTGACCCGGCCGGGCTCGCCGTCGCCGGCGGGCCCGAGCGCGGCGGCGCGCCCGGCCGTCCAGGCCC
>JASHUI010000295.1:0-2707 GCA_030040095.1 Streptosporangiaceae bacterium
GTTGCGGGGCTGCGCGCCGTTCGAGCTCCGCCGACTGGTGCCCGCCGACCCGGCGGTCCCGTTCGACCGACTCGCGTCCGCCGAACTCGCGCCGTCCTGGACGCCGTCCGCCTTGACCGCGTCGTCCGAGGCATCCTGCTTCGCCTGGCCCGCGCCCGGCCCCGGTCCCGGGCGGCCGACCGCCGAGCGCTTGGTCCGGGTGATCACCGTCGGGGCGACCGCCGGGCTCGTCGCCGCCCCGGCCGCCCCGGCCGTCTTCGGCTGCGGGTACACCCGGAACATCACGTACTGCTGGCCGAGCGTCCACACGTTCGTCGTCACCCAGTACAGGACCAGCCCGAACGGCCAGTACAGGCCGGACAGGGCGAACACCGGCATGATGTAGGCCATGTACTTCTGCGACTGCCCCATCGGGTTGTCCGGGGTCGCCGCGGGCATCATGCCCCGCTTCATGCTCTGCCGCACGGTCATGTAGGTGGTCGTCATGCTGATCAGGACGGCGATCAGGATGACGAACTTCGCGTGCAGCGGGGTGGACGAGTCGAACAGGAACTTGTCCGCGACCGTGGCACCGAGGATCTTGGCGTTCCTCGCGCTCTCCACCATCTGCAGCGTCAGCCCGTACTTGGGCACCTGGCCCGGCTTCCACTCGGCGATGGCCTTCAGCACGCTGAACAGCGCGAAGAACAGCGGCAGCTGCAGCACGACGGGAAGGCACCCCATCAGCGGGTTGACGCCCGCCTCCTGGTAGAGCTTCATCGTCTCTTGCTGCAGCGTCTGCTTGTCGTTCTTGTACTTCTTGCGCAGCGCGGTCATCTGCGGCGCCAGCGCCGACATCGCCCGCGTCGTGTGCATCTGCTTGACGAACAGTGGGACCATGATCAGCCGCATCAAGATCACGAGGATCACGATCGACAGCGCCCAGGTCCACCCGCTGCTGGAGCCGAGCATGGGGCTGAGGAAGCCGTAGATCTGCTTCATCACCCATGCGACGGCCTCGTAAATCGGGTTAAGCGGATTCCCCACCGGTTAGCTCCCTTGGGCTTTGATCGGGCACGTCTGCCCCTCGGACCGGCGCGGCGTGCCTGCCGCCAAGGCCGCCCCGCCCGCGCCAGGACCGGGCTCGGCCGGCCGCGCGGGCACGGGGTCCAGGCCCCCGGCGTGGAATGGATGGCAGCGGCTCAGCCTCCGGGCCGCGAGCCATGAGCCGCGCAGCGCTCCGTGCACCTGCACCGCCTCGAGCGCGTAGGCGCTGCAGGACGGGTAGAACCGGCACCGGGGGCCTAGCAGCGGGCTGATGAACATCCGGTACCCGGTCAGCAGCAGCACAAGAAGCCGGGCGGCCGGTGTCGGCCGTCCCCTCGGCTCTTGCTGTGCGGTACTCGTCACCATTGTGTCCATCACGTACGCTGTGTCCCACCTTGCCGCCGGAGCAACGCTTGGATTACCAGGTCGAGTTCGGCGGCGAGATCCGCCTGGCGTGCGGTAGCGGCCCGGGGATTGGCGCGTACCACCAACAGGCTACCTTCAGGAAGCGACCCGAGATACCCGCGGGCCAGATGCCGCAGCCGTCGGCGCACCTTGTTGCGCACCACCGCGCCTCCGACCGCCCGGCTCACCACGAAGCCTACCCGCGCCGGATCATCGCCGCTCGCCTGCGTGAGCAGGTGGGCGGAGACCAGAGACCGTCCGGCGCGGCTGCCGCCCCGCACCGCCCGGGTGAATTCCGAGCGCTTGCGCATCCGGGCCGCGGCCGGTAGCACCGCCGGTCACCGCCAGCCCCGCCGGGCCGCGCCGGCGCCGAGCCCGGACCGGTCAGACACTGACCCGCGCGCGCCCCTTGCGGCGCCGCGCGGCGAGGATCGCGCGCCCGGCGCGGGTGCGCATGCGCAGCCGGAACCCATGCGTCTTCGCGCGATGACGGTTGTTCGGCTGGAACGTACGCTTACTCACTGGGACTCCAGGGACAAGGGCGGGGCGCAGGCACCACCGGCCGATTGCGGACACGCGAAAGCCAGCCCTGGACGGGCTAGACCAGTGAACGGTACGCGGACCCGATGCCGCCGGTCAAACCGGCACCGGCAGGCCAGCCGGCCAGCAGACATCCCGTCTGCACCCTGCGTAACACTTGCCGTTTACCAAACGAGGGCCGAACCCGAGCCCTAGGCTGTGGACAGCGGTCCCGGGCGTGGGGATCCGGGATCTGATGGTCGCCGAATTCGTAGCCCCCGGCGGCCGATGGGGAGGCATCTGCACCGCGGTGCAACGTGCACAACCTGTGGAAAAACCTGTTGATCATATGTGGGGGCGCGAGGTGAACGGCAATGAGTGAAGCAGACCTCGCGGAAGTCTGGGCCCGCTCTCTGGACGAACTGGCCGGAATGCAGATCGAGCCGTCCCACCGGGCCTGGCTCCAGCTGACCCGGCCGCTCGGCCTGGTCGAGAACACCGCGCTGATCGCCACGCCCAACGAGTTCGTCAAGGAGCAGCTGGAGACCAGGCTGCGCGCCCTGATCACCAACACGCTGTCCCGTGAGCTCGGCCGCAACATCCAGCTGGCGGTCACCGTCGATCCCACCGCGGCCACGCCCGACCCCGGACACCGCCCGCCCGGCCTGCGCGGGCTGACCGGCCTGCACGACGAGCCGGTCCCGGGCGCCGCCACCGGCCCGCTGCAGCGGATCGTCGACGACCGCCCGCCGGCGGG
>JASHUI010000296.1:0-3306 GCA_030040095.1 Streptosporangiaceae bacterium
GTGAAGTAGGTGTAGGGGGAGTCGTGCACGTAGAAGCGCCCCACGTCCGGATCGCGGAACAGCACGGCCCCGCACCCGTAGGGCTGCAGCCCGTGCTTGTGCGGGTCCACCACCACCGAGTCGCACTCGGCGATGGCCCGCCACGGCGCCTGGTCCAGGCCGGCCGGGTCATCCGCGCCCGCCAGCAGCGTGAAGAAACCGCCGTAGGCCGCGTCGACGTGGACCCGGGCCCCGTGCCTGCGGGCCACGGCCAGCACCTCGTGCACCGGGTCGATCGCGCCCAGGCCGGTGGTGCCGGCGGTCGCGACGACGGTCCCGATCCCGCCCTTGGCCAGCAGCTCCTCCAGCGCGCCGGGGTCCAGCCGCCCGGCCCCGTCGGCCGCCACGGGGGTTCCCTCGATGCCGAGCACCCCGCACATGCGGGCGTGGGTGTAGTGCGCCTCCGCGCTGAAGGCGACGCCCCGGCCCGGGTGCAGCTCGCGGGCGACGTAGAGGGCCTCGAGGTTGGCGATCGTGCCGCTGGTGGTCAGGTGGCCCAGGTGCGTGGCCAGGCCGAACATCTCGGCCAGCTGCGCCACCGCCTCCTTCTCCATCCGGGCCGTGGCCGGGCCGCCGTCCAGCGCGTGGTTGTTGGGGTTGATCAGCATCGCGGTGAGGTAGCCGGCCACCGCGGCCGGATGCGGAGGCTTGAGCATCTGCCCGGCGTAGGACGGGTGGAAGAACGGGTAGTTCTCCCGCAGCCGCTCGGTGAACTCCCCGAACGCGGCCGCGAACCGCTCGTCGCTGATCTCCAGCGAGGCGTGCGTCTGGTACGGCCCGAACCCGGCCTGCCAGTCCTCGACCGCGTCCACGCCGCCGCTCAGCCAGCGCCGAATGTCCATGCACCACACTCCCGGGTCGGATCCTTCGTGGATTCTGCCGTTTCTTACGCCCGGGTACCTCCTGGCTGGTTACCGACCCGGCGGGAGGTAGCGGTCCAGAAGATCGTTGCGGAACTTGCCGGACGGGTCGTAGCGGCGGGTCAGCCGGCCGAAGTCGTCCAGCCGCGGGTACAGCCCCCGCACCACCCCGGGACCGATGCCGAACAGCTTTCCCCAGTGCGGCCGGGCGTGCAGCGGCGCCAGGCGTTCCTCGACCCGGGCCAGGACCGGCTCGACCGCCGGCCAGTCGTTGATCCAGGTGAAGTGGAGCCCCACCGTGTCGCGCTGGTAGCTCGGGCTGAGCCACAGCCGGTCCGGCGCGATCGTGCGGATCTCGGTGATCCGTACCACCGGAGCCAGGAGGCCGGCGATCGGCCAGAGCGCGTCCAGCGCGTCGATCGCGGCCGCCCGGGGCAGCAGGTACTCGGACTGCAGCTCGTCACCGCTGCTCGGGGTGTGCTCCGGCCGGAAGTGCGGCAGCCGCTCGTGCCAGGGCCCGGGCACGCCCAGTTGCTGGGTGCAGTGGGCCGGCGGCATGCCGGGCACCGGATTGCGCGGGCCGTCGGCCAGCCGGCCGCCCATCCATAGCGGCCGCGGCGCCCAGGAGTCCGCGGTGTCCGCCCGCCGCTTCAGCCACGCCTGGCGGATCCGGGGGACGCGCCAGTCGGTGAACAGGCTCACGCTGTACGCGCTGGCCATGATCGCGTCGAAGTGCTCGCTCACCTGCTCGTAGGGCAGGTCCTCGTAGACGTACTGCCGGATGTTGAAGGCGGGCACGGTGTCGAGGGTGAGCCGGGTGACGATGCCGAGGGCGCCCAGGCTTACCACCATTGCGGGGAACTCGGCCGGGTCGGCGGCGCGGCTCGCGGTCACCACGTCCCCGTCCGCAGTGACCATCTGCATCGCCGACACCGACGTCGCGAGGTTGCCGTTGCCGTCGCCGGACCCGTGGGTGGCGGTGGCGCAGGCGCCCGCCACCGAGATGTGCGGGAGCGACCCCAGGTTCGGCAGGGCCCGCCCGGCCCGGTGCAGTTCCCCGGCGAATTCCCCGTAGCTCAGCCCGGCGCTCACGGTGACCGAGCCGGCGCCGATCTCGATCAGCTGCGGCAGGCCGGCCACGCTGACCAGGTCGCCCGTGGTGTCGGCCAGGCGGTTGAACGAGTGGCCGGTGCCCAGCGCCCGGACCCGCTCGCTGCGGGCCACCAGTTGCCGCAACTGCGGGAGCGATGACGGTTCGTGGCAGCGCTCCGCGCGGAACGCCACGTTGCCGGCCCAGTTCGTTCGGTTCCCGGTCATCCGGCCGCAGTCTACTCAGTCACGACTCGGCATCGATGCCCGGATTGTCAGAGCATCGCCCAGCCTGGGCGCTCGTGCGTGCCACGATGGTTGCCATGGCGAACGTGGGTCCCCTGCTGCCCGGCGACCCACGCTGGCTCGGCGCTTACGAACTGGCCGGGCGGATCGGGCATGGCGGCCAGGGCACGGTCTACCTCGGGCGGCGGGCGGGCGGGCAGCCGGTCGCGGTCAAGCTGCTGCGGGCCGAGTGGACCAGGGAGCCGACGGCCCGGGCCCGGTTCGCCCGGGAGGTCGCGGCCGCGGGAAAGGTCGCCCCGTTCTGCACCGCCCGCGTCCTCGACTACCGGCTCGACGGAGACGAGCCGTTCGTGGTCAGCGAGTTCATCGACGGGCCATCGCTGCACGAGGTGGTCACGAACGGCGGCCCGCTGAGCGGCTCGGCGCTGGACCGGCTCGCGGTCGGGGCCGCGACCGCGCTGTCCGCGATCCACCAGGCCGGCGTGATCCACCGGGACTTCAAGCCCGGCAACGTGCTGATGGGGCCGGACGGCCCGCGGGTGATCGACTTCGGGATCGCCCGCTCGGTCGACGCCACGGCCACCGCCACCAGCCAGCTGTTCGGTACGCCCGGGTACATGGCGCCCGAGGTGGTGCGCGGCCAGCCCGCGGGGCCGCCCGCCGACGTCTTCGCCTGGGCCGCGACCATCACCTTCGCGGCCACCGGGACGCCGCCGTTTCACGCGCCGAACGTGGCCGCGATCGTCCACCAGCTCACCCAGGGCGAGCCGGATCTCGGGACGCTGGCCGGGCCGCTGCGCGGCGTCGTGGCCGAGTGCCTGGACAAGGACCCGCGGGCCCGCCCGACAGCGCTCGACCTGCTGATGCGCCTGCTGCAGCTCTCCGGCCAGGCCGGGACGGTGCCGCTTGTTGTCCCCGCGGGCCAGGTCTCGCCCGGCCGGACCGGATCAGCCACGGCGCAGAGCGTCATGGCCCTCGACATGGCTGGCCAGGCGGCCGCCATGGCCCCGCCGCGGCAGCACGGCCCGCCGCCACGGCCCACCGAACGGATGGCGCCGGCCGGTCCGTCGCC
>JASHUI010000297.1:0-2667 GCA_030040095.1 Streptosporangiaceae bacterium
GCGATGGCCGCGCGGCGCCGGTGACCGCCGGGCGAAACAAGCCGGGAGTTATTGCTGTGCTGTCTGTTACGGCCCTTATTTATGAGCAGGCTGAGATAATAGACAAGCATTATTAACGCACGGGCTCGTTCACCACTGGCCGCGATAGCGGCACCAGAAATGCACGTGGACCACGGCTGATGTCACCATCAATGCCGTATCGCCATTGCGTTTTCCGGAGAAACTAGAACAGGCCGCGAAATCCGCGGTTAGGCTCCCGCTCAGATGTCAGGCGCTCCGCAGGCTGCCCCGTCGCCTGCCCGGTGAGCGCGCCCTGCTCGGAAAGGAGCCCGTTGGGCCAGCATCGCAAGCCGTCACGTCTGCGGCTTCCCCAGGCAGCGCCGGCCGCGGCCGCCGCCGCTCCCGCGCTCGCCGGCGTGGCCGCGGCGGCCTTCTTGTCACAGCAGGTGCCCGCCGCCCCGTTGGCCGCGGCGGCACAGCAGAACCCGCCGCGCCCGGCGGAACTGGACGCCGCCTACCTGCCGGACTCGATGACCTCGGCGCAGCTGCTGTCGGCGATCCGCCTCGGGCTGCTGAGCCAGGCGCGGCAGGAGTGGCAGGCCAGATCCGGGCCCGCGTTGCCCGCCAGGTACACGGTCATGCCCGGGGACTCCCTGTCCGCGATCGCCGCGCGCTTCTACCATAACCAGGCCGCGTGGCCGGTGCTGTACTGGAAGAACCGCGGCGAGATCCGCTGGGCGGACGACATCGATGTCGGCCAGGTGCTGCAGGTGCCGGCCGAGCCTGCCGCGATACCGGCTCCGCCCGCGCAGCTTGCCCCGCCGTCCCCGCCGCTGATCACCACGACCGCGGTCGTCACGCCGAAGCACGCCAGCACCTCGCCGGTGCGGGCGCAGTCGGCCCCGGCTCCGGCCGCTGCGGCGTCGTCCGGCGCGGACTCGGCCGGGCCGTGGCCCGGCGGCGCGTTCGGCAACTGCGTGGTGGAACGCGAGTCCGGCGGCGACCCCGACGTGTGGAACGCGACCGGGCACTGGGGCCTGTACCAGTTCAGCGCGTCGACCTGGGCCGAGTACGGCGGCAACCCGGCCGAGTTCGGGAACGCCTCGGTCGCCGAGCAGGAGGCCGTGTTCATGAACGCCCTGGCCCGGGGCGGCGAGTTCAACTGGGCCCCGTACGACGGCTGCTAGCTCATCTGGGTCAGCGCTCATGAGTGTGGCGTAAGGTCACAACCGGCGGCAATGTTCGTTCCGTTACTAGCTGGCTGCTACTAACGCGAAGTTGTTGCCGATGTTGCCGAACGTTCATTCCCGTCACTTACTCATAGGTGGGCACATCGCCGCGCGTGAGTGGGGCGGCCCATGGGGGCAATGGCGGTATGGTGCATGCACCGAGTGAGGAGCATGGGCGTTGGCGCTGCGATATCGGGTACTGCTCGCCGTGGCTACCGCCATGCTCCTGGTCCTGGCCACGGCCTGCAGCGCCGCGGGGGGCGGCAACGCGGGATCGGCGAATTCCGCGACGGCGGCGTTGGCGCCGGGCACCGCGGGAGCGGGCGGCGGGATTCCGTTAACGCCGGCGCCGGCGCCGCAGACCATCACCGAAACCGGCAGCACCCTGCTGTATCCGCTCATGCGCTCGTGGGCGATCGCGTATCACGGGCAGCATCCGAGCGTGTCCTTCACCACCGCGGCCACCGGTTCCACCGCCGGGATCACCGACGCGTCCGCCGGGAAGGTCAGCATCGGCGCGTCGGACGCCTACCTGTCGAGCGGCGACCTGGTCCAGAACCCGTCGCTGCTCAACATCCCGCTGGCGATCTCCGCGCAGCAGGTCAACTACAACCTCCCGGGCCTGCCGCCGGGCGTCCACGTCAACCTGGACGGCGCCGTGCTGGCCCAGATGTACGAGGGGACGATCACGTCCTGGGACGACCCGGCCATCCGCGCGCTCAACCCCGGCGTGGCGCTTCCGCCGACCCGGGTGGTGCCGCTGCACCGCTCCGACGGCTCCGGCGACACGTTCCTGTTCACCAGCTACCTGTCGACGCACTCGGCCAACTGGAACCGCGCGATCGGCTACGGAACCACCGTCGCCTGGCCGGCCGTGGCCGGGGCCCTGGCCGAGCACGGCAACACCGGCATGGTCTCCGGGTGCAAGGCCACACCCGGCTGCGTGGCGTACGTCGGGATCGCCTACCTGTCCGCGGCGCTCGCCGACGGCCTGGGAGAGGCGCAGCTGGCCAACACCCAGGGCCAGTACGAGCTGCCGACGCCGGCCAGCATCGCGGCCGCGGTGGCCAGCTTCGTTTCCCTGACCCCCCCGAACGAGACGATCTCCATGGTCGGCGGTCCCGCGCCCGGCGGCTATCCGATCGTCAACTACGAGTACGCGATCGTCAGCGTCAGGCAGCCGGACGCGACCGCGGCGCGCGACCTCAAGGCGTTCCTGCACTGGGCCATCACCACGGGAAACGCCGGGCAGTTCCTGAACACCGTGCGGTTCGAGCCGCTGCCGGGCCCGGTGGTGTCCCTCTGCGACGCCCAGATCGCGCGGATCAGCTAGCGCAGGCCGCAGAGCAGAGAAGGGAGTGGCGCGATGACGCTCCGGACCCCGTCACCGGCGCGGCCGCCCGCCAGGGCGGCCGCGGGCCAGCCGCCCGGGCCCCCG
>JASHUI010000298.1:0-20365 GCA_030040095.1 Streptosporangiaceae bacterium
GACTTCAGCACGGTCAGCTACACCGCGGCAACCGGCAGCGGCACCTTCACCAACAGCAATGCCACCGAGATCATCATGGTGGACACCAGGGGCCGGCAGGAGGACTCGACCAGCTCGATCACCGGCACCGGCGACTTCAGCAACACCTGGATCCGTTCCAGCTGACCGCGGGACGTCGCTGCCCGAGCACAGCGACCCGCGGCGCCCGTGGCCGGCAGCCTGCCGGCCACGGGCGTGCCCCGCTGAAAGCGGAGGATCGAGCCGCCAACCGGCCCGACGAATTCCGGCCGAGCAGCCCTGATTACCAGGTCGACGTCAGCCTGGACAGGGCTTCCCTCATGTCGTCGGCAACCGACACTGTGTGGCCTGCGTCCTGAGCAGCCCAGGCGGCACAGCAGATGGCGCGGACGGCGTTCATGTCGAACGCGGCGGCGGGGGTTGGCCGCAAGGTTATCTCCCCCGCTGCAACGGCAGCGGTCCAGCGCGCGCAGTGCCAGCCGTCGCTGGCACGGCGAACGGCGGGGTGCGCCTGCAACAGCCCTCGCAGGTCAGCCGCGACGTACGTCGGCCTGTGCCGGGGCGGCGCGGCGATCAGATCTTCTACCGAGGTAACTCCGGTCAGCACAAGCATGCTGTCGATGCCGAGGCGGCCCGCGCCGGCGATGTCGGTATCGAGCCGGTCTCCTATGCTCAGTGCCTGGCCGCCGCCGTGTCGGCGTAGTGCCTCCTGGTACAGCGCGTGCTCTGGCTTGCCCGCGACAAGCGGCTCTCTGCCGGTCACGATGCGGATGACCGATGCCATAGCTCCGTTGCCCGGGGCGATGCCGCGATCCCGGGGAACGGCGGGATCCATGTTCGATACGACCCAGGGCAGGCCGCGCGCGACCGCGTATCCGCCCTCGGCCAGCTGGCACCAGTCCACCTCGGGCGACAGGCCCTGGACGACTGCTCGCGGTGCGTCTTCGGCTGACCGTACGGGAGTCAGGTTCTCCTCGCGGAGCGCCTGTTCCATCGCCGGTCCGCCGATCACCAGGATTCGGGAGCGCGGCGGTACCAGGGAGGCCACGAGCCGGGCGGCGGCCTGGGCGGCGGTGACGACGTCCCGTTCGGTAGCCGCCAATCCAACGCCTTGCAGCAGCCTGACGACCTCGGCGGGAGTTCGCGAGGCGTTGTTCGTCACGAACAACGGACGCATTCCGGCTGAACAGGCCCGGCTCAGGGCCGCCGCCGCGTGCGGCACTGGCCGCTCCCCCCAGCAGACAACGCCGTCCAGGTCCACCAGGCCAACCTGGTAGGTGGCCGCCAGCGGTTTGGCTGCCTCCGACAGCGCAGGGCGTGCTCGTGTCAGGGCAGCCGCCCCCATCCGGGTCCAAGTGTTCGCATCTGGAGGGGGAGGAGGACAGCGACCAGGCCGGCCGCCACGAGAGTCAGAGTGCCGAAAGACAGCGCCGAGACAACGATTCCCGCCGTCACGGCGGCCAGCGCGCCCGCGACGTCCATCGCGAGGTCGCTGACACCCTGCACGACGGGCCGATCGGCTATCGGTGCCAGGTTGGTGAGCAGGGCAGACCCGGCAACCACGTCGCTGGACCAGCCAACGCCCAGTAAGAAAAGGCTGACCGCGACCAGCAACGGATGCCCGGCGCCTGCGGCCAGGCTCAGCAGCGCGGCGACGGCGGTAATCACGAAGCCAGCCAGCAGCAGGCTAGGTGCGCCGAACCGATCAGTCAGCCACCCGATGACTGGGCTGAACGCGTACATTCCGAACAAATGGCCGCTCACCACCATCCCGATCGTCGCCAGCGGGACCATGTGCTGCTGCATGTTGACCGGCGCCATAACCATGAGCGCGATCATCACGGCGTTGCCGACCGCCAGGGCGTAGATGCACCACCTGATCTGCGGCGAAGCGAGCATGGCGGCCAGGGGCCGCCTGATCCCGGCCGGCCCGCCACTGCGGGTGGCCTTCTCCTGCGACGGGTTCGGTGCCATCGACCTGGCCAGAAGCAGCGGGTCAGGCCTCAGCCGGAGGAACACCAGCGCGGTGCTGGCCGCAAAGCCGAGGGCCGCAACGGCGAACGGACCAGCCAGCGGTGCCAGGCCGACGGCCCCTGACAGACGCTCTGCGGGAACCAGGAGATTGGGGCCGAGCACGACGCCGCCAGTCGTCGGCCAGACGACGAGGGCGACGGCGGACCCCCGGCGAGAAGGCTCGGCAAGGTCTGTCGCGGCGTAGCGTGTCGCGTAGCTAGCGGCGCTGCCGACGCCACTGATCAGCGTCCCTGCGAGCAGCGGCGGCCATGAATGGGCCGATGCCGCGATCACGGCGATGGCGCTGCCGGAGGCGGCGAGGCCGAAGCCGACGGTCAGGGCCGGGCGCCGCCCATAGCGCGACGCCATGCGTGCCAGCGGCAAGGCCGCGATGGCCGTTCCCGTCACCAAGCAGGTGGAGGCCAGCCCGCCGATGGATGCCGAGCCGGATAGCTTGGTCGCCGCGAGCGGCGCCATCGCGACGCCAATGGCCACGGCGAGGCCATTGAAGAACTGCCCGATGGCAAGCGTGCGCACCGCGCGCCGCTGGGCCTGGCTGGCCAGGGCAGCGGTGATCCCGATCTCACCGGGATCGGCCTCGCCTGCCGCCTCCGCGGGGGCGTGCGACGCCGGGTCCGGGCTCGGGTCGGATGCGGCAGTGCCGGGCGTGGTCACATGGAACTCCGAGCTAACGGCGTCCGGGCAGCCAGCATGTCCGGCGTTCCGAGATCCGTCAGCGGATAGAGCGTTGTCGCCTCCAGCTCCCTGATCCGGTTATGGCTGGCGGTGATCTCGTCCAGACGGTCGGCTATCAGGTACACGTAGCCGGGAGAGCTTCCCAGGTCCACAGTCCGCGGCAATATGGAGCCGGACCGGGCCGATACCGACATTCCGGCGAAGCAGGGCAGCTGTGCGAGCAGACGGAACTGGTCATCACGGGCGAGTGTCCCGGCCCGCGGCGAGATCAGGAAGACGTTGCGGAGAACGCCGCGCGTCGCGTAGGGGGAATCACAGATGGCGTCGAAGCAGGCCGGATCCGTCATTGCCCGCACCGTCAGGTCAACCTGGCTGAGCCCGAAATACTCGGCCATCACCGCGGGGAGCATCATTCCTGGCAGCCTGGCGCCGGTCTCGAGCAGAACCGGCCCGCGCGAGGTGAGCATGACCTCACTGTGAGCCGGTCCGTTGCGCACGCCGAGAGCCGTGAGCGCCCGGCCAAGGTAGTCCGCGATGACAGCGACCGCTGGATCGCCGGCCGGGACGGGCTCCTCGTAGTCATAGACCAAGGCGGCCGGGGGCACTCGCCGCTTTGCATACCGCCAGACTTCCGCGACGTGGTGACGGCCCTGCCTGCTCACGGTGTTGACCGCGTACTCCGTTCCGGACAGGAATTCCTGTACCAGCGCAGCGTCATTGTGCCGGCATAGTACGTTCTCGCGGCTCATGATCGCGCCGACCGCATCCGCCAGCACCGACGCGTCCGCACAGAAGAAGACGCTGTCAGAGGCAGCGCTGGCGACGGGCTTAGCCACAACCGGCCACACTCCCCGGCGCTCGGCCCAGGCGACCGCGGCAGCAGGATCGGCGGTCCGCAGGCCGGCCGGCGTGTCCAGCCCGGCGCCGCGGAGCAGGCGTGCCATCACCGATTTGTCCCGCCTGCCACCAGGAATCTGTGGATCGTTGCCAGGGAGCCGCATCAGTGCGGTCAGCGCTTCCGCCAGGTCGACTCCTGTCTCCGCCCCGGGCAGCACGCATCCGACACCCAGCCAGGAACCTGCCGCTCGAGTAGGCGTCCACAACGGCCCACAGCATCATGATCTCCACGTAATCCCGGCCAGGCCGGATCGTTTCGTCGGCCAGTCATGTCAGGCGACGTTGCAAACTAGCTATCAGGTCGATGACGTCGCTGCGGGTGGGTCCCGTCGCCAGCACCGACATCCTTGAAGGCGCTCCCGAACCGGGTGCCGGGTCATACCCCGCGAAGGGCAGGATGCGGCCGACGCAGACATCGTCGGCCACGGTCTCGCACGCGTGCGCCCAACCGCGCGAGTCACGCAGGACCCGGAACATGATCTCGACTGGCCCGTGAACGTCGCGCAGCGACTCGCGGTACAGCAGGCCCGCGGTCGAGCCGTTCACCCGGAAATTGAGGTCGAGCACGAGGATCCGGCCGTCGGCGGCGGCAACGACGTCGAAACCCGCGATGCCGAGGTATCCGCGCCCCGCTGCCCGCGTCGCTATCTCGCGGCCGAGGTCAATCGCTGCTTGCGGCGGCTCAGGCGCGGAGATCCAGTTTCCCAGGTACCGGCCATCCCGGTCCACGATCTGCTCGGCAGTGCCCAGATACTGGACGTGGCCTCCCGGGAGGCAGGCAAACTGGACGCACCAATTATCGGTGATCTCGATAAATTCTTCGGCTATGACAGCCTGGGCGTCCGCGAAATCGTCGATCGCGCTCCGCAGGCTGGCCTTGTCACGACAGATCCGGACGCCTTCTCCGGAGCCGAGGGAATGGTGGCTGGGAACCTTGAGGACAACCGGGACCGGCAGCGTTGCCCACATCTGCGTCGCAGCAGGCCCTGAAATCGGTATTAGCTGGCGCCGCGGCGTTGCCGATTCCGGCGCCAGCGTGCCAAGATTTGCCTTGTTGTTAAGCGCGGTCAGTGTGGCGTGCGGTATGTAGCTTAGTCTCGGATCGACTGCCTCTGGCGGGTGTGCGTGCTGGAAGATCACCGTTCCGGGCTCGCATTTAGCTAATAGCGCGAGGTACGCGCTTTCGTCGTTATAGAGCTTACGGCAGCCATCGTAGTCAAAGCCTGCCCAGTTGACGAGGCTGAGCACACGTTCTGTCGCGACGCGGCAGTGGCACAGGACGTGAAGGTTTCCGGTCAGCGAGAGCTGTCCGCCGGTCAGCGCGTCTGAAGCCAGGGCGTCTTCGGCCACGAACGGATTGCCGCCATAAGGCTCCCGCGGATTGAAGGTGCTCTTTGCGGGAAAAATGTCTGAGAGCCGCAGGACTGGCTTCAGCGGCGGATGTGCCGTGGTCATTATCCCTCGTCGGACACGCCCGCGGCAGCTTCTTTTTCCTCGTAGTAAAAAGGCGTATAATCACCCCTGAGATAGACGGCCGTGTACTTCCGGGTCTCGGCAAATATCTCTGACTCATAGACCGTGTCGATAGATCTGTCAGTACGCAGTACGGCTACTCCGTGCCACGGGGCGATCTCGGTGGACTTGCTAGCAATATAGGGTGAGTACTGGCCGGGCTTCGGGTGAACGGTACCGCGGATCGCGTCGGGAAATGCACTCTCGATGAGCTTCATTCGCCGAATGGTAGCCAAGAACGCCATGTACTCGAAAGCTGTATGCCGGGCGCGGCCGCCGACCGCGGCTCGCATTCTGGTCACTAGTTCCGCGACGTCCTGTTCCGGATCGGGGTACTTGATGAGATAGACAGCGGCGGCATTCAGGGCGACTGTGTTCGTCCCCATCTTCATCGTCTTGACGAGATCATCACGGAACTTGTAGTCTTCCTTGCCCCAGTCCTCCCTGAGCTCGCCCCGAATCTCACGGCGTAACTCAAGGAACTCCTCCTGGCGCCGGTCAATGAGATCCTGCAGGTCTATTATGGTTATGGCGTCCTGAGCATCCAACTCGCAAATGAATCGCTGCAGGTCCACCGGATACTGGTGATCCGCCTCGTTCGTATACCCGTAGAATGGGTTATATACGGTCCCGTCAAGGCAGATGACGAACTGTATACCGGGCCGATGCACATCCGCAACATGCCGTGAAATCCGGTGGAGCAAGGCAAAGGCGAATGCCTCGCCGAGGTCGGGCGCAACCCGCTGATGAGTAATCGGATTGTAGGGACGACCAGGAAAGGAAGGTATAACGACCCGGACTGGCTGGCCAGCGGTGATGCGCTCGGCGATCTGCGGCAGGAGGCGATCCCGGATGCCGTCCAAATGCTCAGCCGGCCCACGGCGGTACTCGCTCAGATTTAAGATATCTAAGACAGCAGCCGCGATGTCAACGGGGTCACTGGACTGAGGCGGAACTTCTGCCAGCGCCGGAGCCGGACCGCAGGAGCCGGACAGCCGGCCGAAGTCGAATGTGCCGATTATCCGGCCCTCGCACGGCTCCCACTCGCTCGCTGCCCGGATGAGCCGGTCAACCGGGTGCACGAGACCTTGCGGGGTGTGCGAGACGTACCAGTATTTGTCTTGATCAGGAGGGCCTGGCATCTCGACGTCAGGCATTCTGCGATCCTTCCTCAGGCTGGCCAATACGGCGGCTAGGTCTGGGGTTGTCTGGCCCGCTCATGGGCTGGCAGCTGCGGCTCGCAGCAATACCGGAACCAGCGCTTGCGCGCCATCAGGCCGCCAGCCTCGGCGGCCCCCGTCGGCTCATCGATGGGCACGGCCACGATTGTCAGCCCGGTGGCGAAGGGCCGACCCTGGTCATGCCACTGCTGGAGGTAGCCGCGAAGACGGCTGATGAGCCAGTCAGCGTCCCCGTAACCGTGCATGACCGGCTGTCCTTCTCCTCCGGGCGCCGGCTCCAGCAAGCAGATCGCCGGACCTTTCAAGAGGCCAGGGGCGCTCGCGAAGACCGCGTTTTCGTCAGCGGGTACCACGGCACGCTGGGCGGTTACCTGCCAGGCCCGCACGGAACCAGCGCGCAGCGCTTCCTCCTCCAGGCTGAACAGGCAGAAGTCGGGGGCTTCGAGCGCCAGCCAGAGCCGGAATGCCTGGTGCAGTTCCCCGGGGGTCATAGCCATCGGCAGCGGCTCGACTGGAACATCACGCCCGGCCGCCACGATTGCCGCCACCTCGGCAGGGTTCATGCCAGCGTCCGAGGTTGACACATAGAGTCCAGCCGCCAGCGGGACTTGCCGTTCCGGCCCGGCGAGGATGCCTTGCGGGCGCACGAACCGGCAGTCTCGTACGTCCAGACTGACCATTCGGTCGTGGCGGCGTTCGAAGGTGACCAGCTTGTGGACATCCTTGAAGTCCAGCGGCACCACCAGACGACCACCGTCGGCGAGTTGCTGGAACCATGCAGGAGGCATGTCCCAGGCACCCACGGTCACGATGATCCGGTCGTATGGCGCGCCTTCTGGCCATCCTAGTCCGCCATCCGCGCAGCGCACCGTTATACGTTCGCCACACTGTGCGGTACGCAGGTGGTCGACCGCCTCGTGGACGATGTCCTGGCCGATATCGATCGTAACTACGTGCCCGCTGGGTCCCACTATCTCTTCCATCAGCGCCGCGTTATAGCCGGTACCCGCGCCGACTTCTAAAACCCGATGACCAGGTTTAACGGCCAGCAGTTCCAGCATCTCAGCCATGATCGATGGTGCCGACGAAGCGCTGAGTGAAATCCCATCGCGGGATTTGGTGAAGATGACCTCGTCCCGATAAGCGTCCGCTAAGTCACTATCCGGCACGAATAAGTGACGCGGAACCACCCGGAAAGCACGACCAACGTCAGGGCTCGTGATCATACGAGCCTCTTCGAGGGACGCTGTGAGTCGCTGACGTAATACGACTTCATCTGTCATATTGGCGTTCACAACAAACCTAAAAGCATAAGCTTCATCTCGTATGCTAACGCCCGTCCACGCGTTTGAATATTAACCGCTTTAGTAAGTTAACTCGCCACCCGAAGCATGTCAACAGGATGGCCAGGAACGGTCGGCACAGGTCGGCGAGACGATCCAGCGGATCGCGATCGGCGGGGCGAGTTCAGCTGACTACGACAATTCGGTGGGCGAAAGTGACGCCACATCCCGGCGAATGGCGCATGGGTAATTATTTTATGATCTATAATGATTTGGAACGGCGGCGCGATCTGGCGCCGACCTGGCGGGGAGGCGATGAACGCGAGGGTGTGTCGCGTGCCCCGTCGAGGTGGGCCTCAGACGGCGTTTTGTGCCGCTGCCGCGCGTCCGCGACCGCCGGGTCCGCCTGAACCACCGGGTGCGGCCACAACGGGAGCGGCCCTGTCAAGTTCCGGTGCCTAGGCGACAGGTGAGTTCCGGCAGCTAGCTGACATATCCGATGGCGGAGTTCTTGCGGCGGGCGCGGCCTTGGGGGTCGGCGAAGGCGCCGAGCGGGAGCGGTCGTGGCGGATCGTGTGGACCCGGATCACCTTGTCGTCCTTGGACAGACGCACCGACCCGGCCACGATCGTGACCTCAATGGCCTGGCGGGCCCACCGCCGTCCGCACCCCGGCGAAGCTGACCACCCCGCCACCTTCGCCTCCACCAGGCGGTGGTGCACCAGCGGCCGGTACATGCTCGACCGGCCCGGCAGCGGACCGGCACCGGCACGCTGTATGAGCCCAGCGTGAAGCCGTTGAACTGTAGGACGCCTCGATGAAGCCGCCACGCGCGTCGGCCGCCCGAAGTTCAAAACCGACTCCGCCTTCCCGCGACACGGATGCCAGGACAGGGCGATCTCTGGGCACCGGTGCCGTCTTCTGTTTCTGGAATTTGCCCACGTCAGGCCCAGGCCGAGGAGTCGGTCAGGCCGTCCACTGAGACGCGGATCGTGAGGTCGCTTCGCGCTTCAAGTCGACTGACCACTTCAGCAAGGCGGACTTCGAGGACGGCGTCAGCTTCCCAGTCCTTGCAACGGAGCCACACATGGTGCCCGATCGCGTTGTTCATCCGCCGACGGCTGAATTCGACATCCGTGCTTACCACCACGGCCCCATGCTGAGACGCCCAAACCGTCAGCTCGTCGTCCACGGCGGTAGCTAACCCGACCTGGCTCGCCGTCAAGCACTCATGGCCATGATGCCGCAGCATCCGGCCGACGGCGGCATCGACGTCATGGTCGAGCAGGAAACGCACTACCCGGCTGCAGCCAGGAGCCGGGATGCCTCCGCCACATCAGCCGCGCACAGATCCGGGAACGCCTCCAAGATCGCATCGGTGTCGTATCCATGCCGCAGATAGTCCTGAACGGTCGATACTCGTATCCGGGTGCCGGCAAATACTGGCGCGCTGGCATGCACGCCGCGTTTCTTGAGAACCTGGCCCTCATCATCGGCCTGACGCTCGGCGGCCCGAGTTATCCGCGACCCCATCCTGTCCAAGCGCAAGACTTCCTCCAGCACGATCTGATCTGGCCGCAGGTCACCCTCCCACGTGCCATCCGGATGCTGGAAGTAGATCTCCCCCCCCAACGTCGCGAACGTTAGTTCACGCAACGGCTCCTCGTATCCGCGGGACCTCAAATGCTCGACAACACGCCTGACGTGCTGCAGCGACATGCGGCGCTCAATCCGCAACTGCACCACCACTAGCAACGACAAGAGATCGGTGAAGCTATACAACCGGACAGTGTGCTTCGGACTGAGCTGACGCCGGATCGACGGCACGACCAGGCCGGTCTCTTCCCAGTACCGCAACCGGCCTATGGACACTCCTGCGAGTTGCCTCGCTCGGGTGTCAGGAAAGGCTAGAAGTTCCTCAGTGGCCGACGCCATCTTCGCACCTTCCGTCACCTGCCCTCGATCGTAAACCCAGACTGTCTGGATCCGGCGCAGCCACGCGGCTGTTGGGCTGGAGTCCTCTGGCCATCCGATGCCGGTTCTTCGCGCAAGGTGCCGCGCAACGGGGTGCGGCTCCAACCTGCTGCGGCAGTGCCGCCATCCGGCAAGAAGGCCCGACCGCCGTCTCCGGCGATCAGGCCCTGGCCTGCGCTAACTTGGTAGCGGGGGCGGGATTTGAACCCGCGACCTCTGGGTTATGAGCCCAGCGAGCTACCGAACTGCTCCACCCCGCGTCGAGGCCCCTTCACTTTAGGGCCTCATGGACGGACAGGCAAATCCCCGGCCGCTGCTCCGCGAGGCCGTCGCGCCGCTTATGTCCGTGCTACTGCGTGCCGTGCAGGCTTAGACCCGGGTGCCGATCGATCCGATCGATGACATCCAGATCACGAAGTGCGCGGGCCACAGCTCGGTCGGCGGCTGGATCAGGGTGTGCGGATCCTGCGAGGTCGACAGGTTGAGCACCTGGACGGCGGGACTGCCGCCGAAGGCGGACAGCTGTGACGGCCGCGCGCCGAGCAAGACCGGCCGCCGGCCGATGCGCATGATCCCGCCCAGTACGGCCTGGACGTTCCCGGATGGTTGCCCGGTTATCGAGGCGACGGGGACTGCGCACATTCCCCGGATCACCTGAGCGAACTGATCGGCGACCACCCTGTCCACGATCACCACCGAGGCGCCCGGGCCGATCGACGAGCAGAGCCTGTCGACCGCGCCCACCTCGCCCGAGCCGGTCCGCTTCAGCGCCAGGCCGTCCGCGGACAGCCGCAGCCCCCCGGTGGCCGAATGCGTGAGGCCGAGGCCGAACGTGGTCGCCACGGTGGGCACGAGCAGCGCGCCAACGCAGCACACGGCCACCGCCCACGCGGCCGCAGGGCCGGCGCCCCGCGACCGTGCGCGGGCGCGGAGCCACGCGGACGCCCAGATCGCGCAGAGGATCAGCCCCGGGATCACCAGCGGCACCAGCCGTCGGCTGGCCCACGGCTGATCGGGAACGGTCTGCGGCTGCCACAACACGGCCGCCGAGCCCCAGCAGATGACCGCGATCGGCAGCGCCCAGACACGAGCGGCGTCGGACGGGCCTCGCCAGGAGTGCAGAGCCGACAGGCACCGGCGCACCAATAGCGCGACGCCGAACCCGCCCAGCAGCACCGCCGGCAAGCCGACGTACCAGATGACCCAGTACAGGGTGTCTTCGGCGTACAGTCTCCCGGGATCGACCGGCAGGTGCTCGAGGCGTTGCAAGCTGGCGACGTAGGAGGCCGTGGCGCCGGTCACCGGCCCGCGCACCGTCTGCAGGTAGGGACGGATCCCCAGGGCGAAGAGCGCCACGATGACCAGGACGCCGCCGAAGTCGGGCAGCCGCCGCACCGGGCGGGCCGCCAGCAGCTTGCGCATGCCCCGCCGGAACGCGGGCAGGTGCGTCAGCTCGATGCCTGCCAGCGTCAGCGCGACCAGCCACCCGGCTATCAGCCCGATCAGTTCCGGCAGCGGCCGCAGCGAGTCGATGAACGGCCGGGCCAGCAAGTAGGCGTCGGCGAGCCCGTACCCAGCTCCGATGATCAGCCCGAAGCTGAGCGGCCTGGCAGCCGGGCTGCGGCGGATGACCATGACACCGATGAACGGGATCGCCGGCAGGATGTAGAGCAGGCCTTCGAACTGCACGACCGCAGTGAGGCCGAGCGCCAGCCCGCCGAGCGCCATGAGCGCCCACGACGGGTCATGCCCACGGCCACGAACGATCAGCCTGCCCCACCGGCGCCAGCCGCTCGGCGCACCACTGACGTGTGTCACGCCCGCCGCGGCGACTTCCTGCGCGCCCCGCGCTCCGGCCTCTGCCGCGCCGGGCTCCCCGGCTCCTGCCGCGCCCGGCCCCCCGGCCTCCGGCGAGCCTGGCTCCCCGGCTTCCGCCGCGCCCGGCCCCCCGGCTTCCGCCACACCCACCTCTGCCGCGCCCGCAGCCGCGTTCTCCGCCGCCCCCGCCTCCTCAGCCTCCGCCGCGCCTACAGCCCGGACACCTGGCGCCGTGGCGTGCTGCGGCGCCAGGACTGGCCCGGCATCGCGACCCCGCAGCGCCAGCGCGTCTGCGATTAGGCTCAGCCCGCCGAACAGCAGCACTTGGGCCGCGGTCTCGCTGAACGAGGCCCGGCTGGTGTATTGCTCGGGAAGCGTCAGGGCCAGCACGAGCGCTCCGGCCGGGGCCCACCGCGGCCCGGCCAGCCGACCAACCAGTCCGCCGAACGCCAGTACCGCCAGGCCGCCGAGTATCGGCCCCATCGCGGCGGCGGCCGCGATGCCGTGTACCCAGAACCCACCGGCCAGAATTAATGGCAGGCCGGTCATCATCGCGGGCACAACGGACGTCCCGCTCGCGAGGAAGCCGGTGCTGGAGAAGCCGAGCCCTGGGTGCGCGCCGTTGAACAAGGCCAGCGACTGCGGGATCGGCAGCGATCCGTGCTGCGCGATCCAGTAACCGGTCTGCAGGTAGGCCCCGGGATCCCGGAGCACGATCACGCTCTCGGAGTTGAACGCGAACTGCCAGAGCGTGAAGATGAGCGCCACGGCGACCGTGCCCGTGAGCCCCCGCCAGGCCGACCTGCCCTGCTCCCAGCCCGCAGCGGGCGGCGTCCCCGGCATCGCCCGGGGCCAGGAGGCGGGAACCCGGCGCAGCCCCCCGGCTAGGGCGACGGCCACCGGCACCGCGATGAGGAGCATGGGCGCGGGCAAGAACGAGCGGGCCAGCAGCAGCGGCAGGCCGACCAGCAGCCACGCCGAGACCAGGATGGCCGGCAGCACGGTGATCCTGGCAAACCCCTGCCCGCCCGCGGCCGCGAGCCGGCGCCGCTGCTCGGCCCGAAACGGCAGCCGGAGCCGACCAGGGAAGGAAGCCACCCGACGCTTCGACGGGCCGCTCGGCTGGGGGGCGGGCACCGACTTGGGGGCGGGCTCGGCCGACACCGTCGAATCACCAGGCACGGAGATTTCATCGGGTACCGCAGCCTCACCGGATACCAAGGTCGCATCGGGTACCGCAGCCTCAGCAGGTACCAAGGTCGCATCGGGTACCGCAGCCTCGCCGAACTCCGCGGGCTCGCCGAACTCCGCAGGCTCGCCGAACTCCGCAGCAGGCTCACCGAACTCCGCAGACTCGCCGGGCCAGAAAGCCTCGCCGTACCCCGCGGCTTCGCCGTACCCCGCGGCTTCGCCGGACTCCGCAAACTCGCCGTACCCGGCAGCTTCGCCGTAGTCCGCAGGCTCACCGGATACGGCAGCGGCTTCGGGGTACTCCGCGGCTTCGCCGTACCCCGCGGCTTCGCCGGGCCAGAGAGCCTCGCCAGAGTCCGCCGCGTCGCCGGACTCCGCTGGATCACCGGACTCCGCTACATCCCTGGACTCCGCTGGATCACCGGACGACCATGCACCGGCCTCGCCGTATCCGCCGGCCTCCCACCCGACCCCGTTATCACCAAGATCGGTAACGGACTGTTCACTCACTGCTACATCCGTCGGCTGAACGGCAGGCGTCGGCCCGCTGCCATCGTTATCCTCGAGGTTGCCGGCAACCCCCGCGTCCGCCGACGACTGGTCAGTCGCGGCGGTGTTGCCGGTCGAGGGGTCGCCTGGGCGCACGGGATCCACCTTAAGGGGGACAGGCAGCCGGGAGGGCGCCTGGTCGGCAGACGGACGCCCCAGCTACCCCACCCGGCGCGACGATGCACAGATGGCGCAAGAGGCCGTTTCCAGACCGTGCGTAACCTGGAGCTTTACCAACTACATACGAATACTCCTATTTACTGCACGTATTATGGGCGGGACCTAACGGCCAGAGACTCAACGAGCCGGTCGATGAGTATCCTGGCCCGGAGGAGCGATGAGCCGCCGCAACCACGGGGACGACACGGGCTGGAACGAACCACGCAGGAGGAGGCGCCGCGGGCGCCGATCCCGGTCCCCGGTTCGCTTGGGAGCGATCGGAGCGCATTCGCTGGGCCGCACGGTCGCTGCGTGGACGTCAGTGGGCCTGGTCGCCGTGCTCGTGGCGGGCTCTCTGGTGGCCTACGCCAAGTACCGCTCCTACTGGGACAGTATCAAGCGCATCGACGTGGCGGGCCTGATCGGCAACCAGCCGCCTAAGTACAACAACGCCGAGAACATCCTGGTCATCGGCACCGATACCCGTGTCGGCCAGAACGGAATCGGCGGATCGGTTGGCTGCGGCTGCTCCGATACCCTCATGCTGCTGCACATCTCGCCTGGCCGTCACCGGGTCACCGTGATGAGCATCCCGCGCGAGACGATGGTCCCGGTCATGCAGTGCGCGGCCGACGACGGCACCCCTGGCCAGACCGCCGAGCCCGGTCAGCTGGAGCTGATCAACGCCGCCCTGTCGGCCGGCGGCCCGGCCTGCACCTGGAAGACATTCGAGACCGTCACCGACATCCACATCGACCACTTCATCGAGCTGGACTTCATCGGATTCGAAAAAGTAATTGACGATCTCGGCGGGGTAAACGTCTGTCTGCCGTTCCCCGTTGACGATCCCATGTCAGGCCTGAATCTGCCGGCCGGCGAGCACCACGTCTGGGGAACGCAGGCACTAGCGTTCTGGCGCACCCGCGAGGATCTTGGCTTCGGCTCTGACACCCAGCGGATCCTGCGGGACCAGTACCTCATGGTGGCGCTGGTCCAGGGCATCGAGCACAGCGGACTGCTCAAGAGCCCGGGCAAGATGCTCAAGGTCGTCGGCGACATGGCCGATGCGATGACCACGGACACGGGCCTGGACCAGAACGCGATGCTGTCGATCGCGGACAGCCTGCGGGGCATCAAGTCCTCCAACGTGGAGTTCGTGACCTCCCCCAACGTTCCGTACCCGCAGAACGACAACGACGTGGTCTTCGAGGAGCCTCAGGCCGACGAGCTGTTCAACGCGATCGCGCACGATTCGGCCCTGCCCACCGTCGCCAAGGCGAAGAAGAAGTCCAAGAAGGCGGCCGTGACCCCCGCGGTGGACACGGCCCCGTCCCAGGTCAAGGTCGCGGTGCAGAACGGATCCGGGGTTACCGGGGTCGCCGCCCAGGCCGGCAGCGACCTGACCAGCCGGGGCTTCGACGTGGTCTCGACGGGGGACGCGGACAACTTCGACTACACCAGCTCGGTCATCGAGTACGCGAGCGCGTCCGACGTCCCCGCCGTCAACACGCTCAAGGCGCAGCTCGGCAGCGTCCAGGTGATGCAGAACTCATCGCTGACCCCCGGCACCCTGGAGCTGATCATCGGCTCTTCGTTCTCCGGGCTCGTCGCCCCGTCGGCCACCCCAGCTCAGTCGGCGACGCCGACTCCCTCGGTCCAGAGCGTCAGCGCCAGCGACGGGGCACTCGCGGGGAACAGCCGCATCTGCAAGGACCAGGCGGCGTTCCAAGGCCCGGATAGCTGACCGCCAGGCATGGGGCCGCCCCGGCGGCTCCGGCCGCCCCGCCGGTTTGCCATGTGTTGCCGGTTTGATAGCCGGTTCGCGGGCAAGGATCATGCCTAGGGGGCATGAGCGGCAACAGCGATCCGCAACCAGGCGGCGGGGACCCGCCGCGCCGGTCGGGGCTGCGCCGGACCCGGGGCGGGCATCGCTCCTCGACCGGCTGGAAGATCGCGGGCTGGGTGTCGGCGGCCCTGGTGCTCCTGCTGGTCGCCGCCTCGCTCGGCGCCTACGTCCGGTACCGCGACGTCTGGAACAGCATCGACCGGGTCAACATCGGCGACCTGGGCCGGCGCCCGCCGCAGACCAACCCCGACGCGCTGAACATCCTGCTGATCGGATCAGACTCGCGCAGCGGCGCGAACAGCCGTTTCGGCGCCGGCGTCTCGGGCCAGCGCTCTGACACCATCATGATCTTGCATGTCTCCCCCGGGCACCGCGGCGCGACGGTCATCAGCATCCCGCGCGACTCGATGGTGCCCTACCTCTCTTGCCCGGCCGCGGGGCCGGGCAGCCCGGGCCAGCAGGCCGCCCCCGGACAGACGGAGCGGATCAACGCGACGTTTGCCAACGGCGGGCCCGCCTGCCTGTGGAAAACCGTCGAGCAGGAAACCGGCATCCACATCGATCACTTCATCGAGCTGACCTTCACCGGCTTCGAACGGGTCATCAACGACATCGGCGGAGTGAACATCTGCCTGCCCGAGCCGGTCGACGATCCCGACTCCGGTCTCGACCTGACCGCGGGCCTGCATCACGTCAGGGGCGCCGAGGCCCTCGCGTTCTGGCGGGAACGGCACATCGGGACCGGCTCGGATCTGCAGCGGATCCAGCGCGACCAGTACCTGATGGCCTCGCTCCTGCAGGGACTCGCCCACAGCGACGTCCTCGGCAGCCCAGCGAAGATCTACTCGGTCGTGGTCGACGCCGCCGGCGCGATGACCACCGACAGCGGGCTCGACCTCACCACGATGCTGCGGGTCGCCGACAGCCTGCGAGGCCTGTCCACCGGCTCGGTGCAGTTCGTTCAGGTTCCCGAGGTGCCCTACACCGGCGATCCGCAGGCCGAGGTGGTGTTCGAACAACCGCAGGCCAGCGAACTGTTCACTGCCGTATCGAACGATACGACTCCCGCCGCCCCGGCCCGTGAGGCGCAGCGGGGTACGAGGCACAGCGGTCCCGCCGGGCAGCCGTCCGGCCGTTCTCAGCCGCCCGCGGCCCAGCCCTCGGCCGCTCCGTCCGGCTCCCGGACCTCGTCGCCGCCGGTCTCCGGCCTGGCCAGGAAGTACGGCGGCATCAACGGGACCGCCCGGGCCTGCAACGACCAGGGGGCCTTCGCCGGCCCGGACGCCCCGGCCGACTTCTCCAACCCCTGACCGGCGCTACGCGGGGCCGGGCAGCAGCCCGGGCTGGCCTCGCGAATCGCCGTCGGCCGGATCCCCGGCCGACGATCTCGCCAGCCCGAATCGCGACACCTCGAGCCACAGCAACAGCGCGGCCGGGTAGATGAAGTAGCCGAACCGGGTGGCGGGCGCCAGCGTGAACATCAGCGCCAGGCCGATGATGAGCCGCCACACCGCCGACGGGACGGTCTTCGGCGGGCGGATCACCAGCGACGCGGCGATCCCGGTCCCGGCCAGTACCAGGAGTCCTATGGCGATCACGTGCCCGAGGTGCCCGGAGTCGGCGAGCACGTGCCCGGGCAGGGGGCTGGCCGCGGCCGACTTGACGCCGGCCAGGCCCAGCGGGAACAGGATCGTGTTCTCCACCAGGGCGCTCGGCCACAGGATCGCCACCGGGCCGACGATGACCGCGCAGGCGGCGACCGCCGAGCCCAGGAAGATCAGCACAAGCCGCCTGCCGTCCCGCGCGCCGATCAGCACCGCCGCGACGACCACCGCGGGCCAGGCCGTGGCCTTGGCCGCGGATGCCAGGCCGAGCGCGATCCCGGCCAGCACGAACCGGGGCCGCCGCCACAGCAGCGCGAAGCCTAGGCACATCAGGGCCAGGATGGGCACGTCGGTCCCGCCCACCGCGAGTTCGAGGGCGATGACGGGCGACGCCGCGATGAACACCGTCCAGCGAATGCAGTTCCGGCCTCCGGCGGCCTTCAGGGCGAGCCAGAAAATGATCAGGAACGCCAGGCCGAACCAGACCCGGGGGTCTGTAATCACATGTGAGCCGAACAGCGCCCTCGGCACGCCGAACAGGGCCATGACGGGAAGATAGGGGTTATAGGCGTTCGGATCATGAACCGTGGCCAGCGAAGCAGCGCTCTGGTACGGCGAGTGGTGCTGCACCAGTTGCTTCGCAGACCGGGCGATGACCGACACCTCCGGCTGTTTCCGCCCGGTGGCGGCGTTCACGAACAGCGGAGTGATCAAGGCCCCGCAGACGCTCAGCAGCAGCGCGAGGTCGATGCCCCGCGACCGCCAGAGCAGGACCGCCAGCGCGGCGGCGATGTAAGCGCCGCTGGCGATCAGCCCCCAGAGCCGGTGCAGGTCGTTGGTGCTGAACAGGGCCACGCCGCAGGCGAAGAGAGCACAGGCGACGAACGCACCCGACGACCAGGATCTGGGTACGCTGACAGGCGACAGCCACCCGGCCCGGCGACCCGGCGCGCTGCGCGGCGGCGCTGCCCTCAGCGAAAGCATGATCAGAGAAGACCCTTCACTGCCGCAAAGCCTATCGCGCAAGAGGTCGCTGACCAGAGTGAGTTTCCTCAGGCCAGCGCGAGGCAAAGAAAAATTCTTCCAGGTACAACGCGCCCACGGTTCAGATCACTGGTGGCCTGCCCGCCCTGGTCATCCGCCAAGCGGTCCGGGCCGATATCGCCCGGCGGCTCCCGGGATCCATCCGCCACCCCTCGGCGAACCCGGACAGCCAGGATCGCACGGCGCTCACCGAGTGCTCCCGCAGCACGGTCAGCGTCAGCCAGACCAGCAGGTACGCGCAGGCCAGGACCCATGGCAGGTTCCGCCGCGCGAGCAGCACGCGGTTCCGCCCGTCCAGCCGGTACCAGCTCGCGTGCCGGGCGTTCGGCACCGCCGGGTGACACATCCGGGCCGCGGCATCGTATTCCAGCCGGTAGCCGAGCTCGAGCAGGCGCCAGGACAGATCGGTCTCCTCGTGGGCGTAGAAGAACTGCCCGGGCAGGCCGCCGGCTTCGCAGAAGGCCGACCGCCTGATCGCGCAGGCCCCGCCGGCGAACGTGGTCACCGGGGAGGAGCGCCACGGATCCTCGGCCCGCAGCCGCGGCACATGCCAGCGCGCGCCCGCCCCGCCCTCGGGGTCCACCACCCGGAACGAGAGCACCGCCAGGCCCGGGTCCGCCGCGAACCGCCCCGCGACGTGCCCGCCCAGGCCCGGATCGGGATACCAGCCGTCGTCGTCGAGGAACAGCACAACATCGCCGCCGCACGCGCCGATGCCCGCGTTCCGGCCGGCCGCCACGCCGACGTTCTCCGGCAGCCTGACCGTGGTCACCCCGGCCGGCACGGGCGGCACGTCGGCGCCGTTGCCGACCACCACCACCTCAACGTCGCCGCCCGGGGCGCCCTGGCTCAGCGCCACCGCGCTCCAGACCGCCCGGTCCAGCTCGGCCGGCCGGTCGCCCATGGTCAGGATCACGCAGGACAGCTTCACCGCAGCCGCCTCGACGCGAGGATCGCCGCCAGGTGCGCCGCGACCATCACGGCCGCCACGACCAGGCAGGCGAGGACCAGCACCCGGGTCGCGGTGAGCCCGCCCCGGATCGCGTCGACGATCGCGGCCGCCAGGATGAGCAGCGAGAGCTCGACCGCCTGCGTGATCCGGTGTACCCGCAGCACGCTGGCCACGCGCCGGGCGAGCGCCAGCCCCCGCGGACGCGGCGCGAGCGCCGCGTCCGCGGATCCTGCGGGCAGCCCGGCCTTGGCCCGGGCGACGATCACGTTGTCGGTCTCCGCCTTGACGATCGCCGCGAGCAGCGCCGCGGCCAGGCCCGCGCTCACATAGCCGCCGGGCGGCGCGAGGTGCCCCTGGGCCCGGATGCCGAGCCCGGTCAGCAGGGCCGCCTCGCCCAGGTAGTGACCTATCCCGTCCAGGTAGACCCCGCTGGCCGAGGTTCGCTTGCTCCACCGGGCCAGCTCGCCGTCGGAGCAGTCGAACAGCAGGTAGGCCTGGATCAGGGCCGCGGCCACGAACGCGCTCCACAGCCCGCCGAACGCCACCACCACCCCGGCGGCCACGCCGCAGACGATGAACGCCCAGGTGACCGCGTTCGGCGACCAGCCAAGCCTGGCGAAGACCCAGGTCGCCCGCGGCGAGAGCCTGCGCATGTACAGGCGGCCGGCCCAGTGCTCGTCGTTGAGCCTCTCGGTCACCGACTGAGGCTGGCCCTGGGCCCTCAGCTCAGCCAGCGTAGGCCCGGACATACTCCTCCACTCGCTCGGCCGTCTCGGCCTCGGACATGCTGAGGCGCTCCAGGATCGTGTAGCGGCCCGGCCGGGTGGCCGGCGCGCGCGACACGGCCTTGGCGAAGTCCTCTGACGACAGCCCCAGGTCGGCGGGGGTGCGGGGCAGCTGGTGCCGGGCCAGGCAGGCGGAGATCAGGTCGGCCTGAACCGCGTCCCCGCGCAGGTGCTCGCAGAACAGCGCGCCAACGCCGGCCAGCTCGCCGTGGCCGGCGGTGCCCGGGTACAGCTGGTCGATCGCGTGCATGATCTCGTGATCGCCGCCGCTGCACGGGCGGCTCGAACCCGCCACCGCCATGGCCATCCCCGACAGCACCAGGGCCTCGGCCAGCACCGCGAGAAACTTCTCGTTGCCGACGCCGCCCGGCTGGTGCAGCACCGCCTGAGCGGCCGTCCTGGCCATGGTGACCGCGAGCCCGTCCACCGGCTCGCCGGTGTCGGCCGCGGCGAGCTCCCAGTCCGCGATCGCGGACAGGTCGCTGACCACGTCGCCGATCCCGCCCGCGACCATCGGGTGCGGGGCGCAGCGCACCCGGTCCAGGTCCACGATGACCGCGACGGGCAGCGCCACCCCGTAGGAGCCCTTGCCCGACTCATGCTCGAGCGAGCTGACCGGCGAGGCGATGCCGTCGTGGGCCAGGTTCGTGGCCACGGCCACCATCGGGATCCCGGCCATGTGCGCCGCGAACTTGGTCACGTCGATGGTCCGGCCACCCCCGATCCCGGCCACGGCCTCGTAGGACCCGGCCCGCAGCCGCCTGCCCAAGGTCACCGCGCCGTCGTGGCTGCCGTCGCTGACCCGGATGCTGCCGTCGCCGCTGGTCATCGACGTACGGCCCG
>JASHUI010000299.1:0-9254 GCA_030040095.1 Streptosporangiaceae bacterium
GCTCCAGCCCGGCCCGGGTGAACAGCATCTCCTCCGCCCGGCTGAACTTCTCCCTGGCCGCGGCCCGCAGCGCCTGCTGGGTCAGCGCCGCGGCGATTAGGTCCGGCGGGTAGCGCCCGCGCAGCGACCGCGCCAGTTCCAGCGCGCGGTCCGGGCCCACCCGCTCGCCGGCCAGCCGGTCCAGCAGCGCGCGGCCGTCGGCCGACAGCAGCGCCAGCGTCACGCTTTCACCCCCAGACCGAGCCCGAGTTCACCCCAGATCCGCCCCGAGGCTATGCGTTCTGAAAGGAAGTCAGGCCGGCGGCCTACTATCGAGGCCATGAGCCACGATTTTCCCGCCTTCGCCCTGTCACCCGAGCACGACGCGCTGCGCGAGTCGATCCGCGCCCTGGCCGAGGAGAAGATCGCGCCGCACGCGGCCAAGGTGGACCAATCCGCCGAGTTCCCGCAGGAGGCGCACGACGCGCTGGTCAAGGCCGGGATGCACGCGGTGCACATCCCGGAAACCTACGGCGGCGCGGGCGCCGACGCGATCGCGACCGCGATCGTGATCGAGGAGGTGGCGCGGGTCTGCGCGTCGTCCTCGCTGATCCCGGCGGTCAACAAGCTGGGCACCGTGCCGCTGCTGCTGTCGGGGTCCGAGGAGCTCAAGCAGCGCTACCTGCCGCCGGTGGCCAGCGGCGAGGCGATGTTCTCCTACGCGCTGTCCGAGCCCGAGGCCGGCTCGGACGCGGCGGCGATGAAGACCCGCGCCGTCCGCGACGGGGACAGCTACGTCCTGAACGGGGTCAAGCGCTGGATCACCAACGCGGGCGTGTCCCGGTTCTACACGGTCATGGCCGTGACCGACCCGTCCGGCGGAGCCGGGGGGATCTCCGCGTTCGTGGTGGAGGACGGCGACCCGGGGTTCTCGTTCGGGGCGCCCGAGCACAAGCTGGGGATCAAGGGGTCGCCGACCCGGGAACTGTACTTCGACAACTGCGTGATCCCCGCGGACCGGCTGATCGGCGAGGAGGGCAGCGGCTTCCGGACCGCGCTGGCCACGCTGGACCACACCAGGATCACGATCGCGGCCCAGGCGCTGGGCATCGCCCAGGGCGCGCTGGACTACGCGGCGGGGTATGTGAAGGAGCGGCGGCAGTTCGGCCGGCCGGTCGCCGAATTCCAGGGCGTGCAGTTCATGCTCGCGGACATGGCGATGAAGGTGGAGGCGGCCAGGCAGCTGACCTACGCGGCCGCGGGCCGGTCGGAGCGGGCCATGGGCGGCGAGAAGGCCCCGGACCTGACGTTCATGTCGTCGGCCTGCAAGTGCTTCGCCTCGGACGTGGCCATGGACGTGACCACCGACGCGGTCCAGTTGCTGGGCGGTTACGGGTACGTCAGCGACTACCCGGTCGAGCGGATGATGCGGGACGCGAAGATCACCCAGATATACGAGGGCACCAACCAGATCCAGCGCGTTGTCATGGCCAGACAGCTCCTGAAGTAGTCACCGCGGACCCCCTCCATCGTGGCCGTGGGCGCGTATCGAGAGGACCGCTACTTCGACACGATCTACGATGACGACGGGTACGGAAGTATTCCGGTGATCCGGCGCTCGGTCTGTCCAACCCTGTGCTGAGCCTGTACCTGAGATGGGAGAACTGATATGCACGAGTTCAGTGTGATCAGCGGCGAGCTGATCCGTGACATTATCAGCAGTCACAGGAAAGAGATAATGCGGGAAGTGCAACAGGCGTACCTGACGCATGAGGACGGTGACTCGATTAATCCCCGTAGTTATTTCCTGCGCTTTCCGGCAAAACCGGACAGTAGGATCATTGCTTTACCTGCGTACCTAGGCGGCGACGATGCCATCGTCGGCATCAAGTGGATCGCCAGCTTTCCGGGGAATATCAGTAGCAACCTCCCGCGCGCTTCCGCGGTTATCATTCTGAACGATTATGAGACCGGTTACCCATTCGCTTTACTCGAAGCTTCCCAGATCAGCGCCGCTCGTACGGCCGCTTCTGCGGTTCTCGCTGCCCAAGCCCTGACCGGCCGCTCGGAGGCCATGCAGATTAGTGTTGTCGGGGCAGGTATCATCGGACGCAGCATACTGGAATTCTTCTCTGCGCAGAAGTGGACGTTCGGGCGCGTCGTCATCCATGACCAGGTGGCGGAATATGCCGCCGCCATGGAAGAGTACGTGACTTCTCGCCTGGGCTACTCTGCCAGTACTGTCAACCATCTGGAGTCGGCCTTGGCCGGTGCGCAGATCGTGGTGCTGGCCACCACGGCTGCGGAGCCATACATCGAGGAACCCGAAGCTTTCGCGCCGGGTACAGTGGTGCTGAATATCTCCCTGCGCGACATCAGCCCGGAGATCATCGTATCGTCATACAATGTGCTCGATGACGTCGAGCATTGCCTGAATGCCGGCACGTCTCCGCACCTGGCCGAGCAAAGATATGGGCACCGCGAGTTCATCACCGGCACGCTCGCTCAAGTTATCCGGAGGATCGCCGTGACGGGCGCAGATAAGCCGGTTATTTTCTCGCCATTTGGACTTGGTGTTCTCGATCTCGCGGTCGGCAACCTGGTCTACCGAGTAGCCTTGGCCAGCGGACGAGCTACGGCTATTCCCGGCTTCTTCGCCGAGACAAGGCGCTGGTAAGCGATGACTCTGGCCCCCCGCCACAACGTCGGCAAATCGACGAAGGGAAACTCGCGCTCAAGAGGCAGAATACAAGCAGGCTCGTTCAAGCTCGCGGATGACGTCGTAGTCCGCAACAATCTGCTCTGGATTGTCCGAGCACAGGTACAGGTGACCCGGCGAGGACTCTGCGTCAACGGTCGGGCCGAACGGTGTCCCGGCCGGGTCGTAGAGCGTCACCGCGGCGAAGGACTTCAGCGCGCGAATCTGGTCCATCCGCTCCGTCGGCGGCACGATGCCGGCATAGGGGCTGAAGAGCGTGACGTACCGGACGTGCGTCAGCAGCCGGTAGGCGGGGAGCTGGCCGCTGGTCACCAGGTCCGGCCGGGCGACTGCCATGGCGAGCTGCTCGACCTGGTTGGTGCCGAGGCACCGCTTCACCACCGCGGGGTCGTGCACGCCACCGAGGCGGGCACCGCACTCCACCAGCACCGGGCCGTCGGGCCCAATGATGATCTCGGTATGCGCTGCCGCATTCCAGACCTCGAGCGCGTCGAGTACCCCGCGTGCATAGCCGGCCAGCTCGGCCACCACGGGCTCATCGGGCGGAACGGGGCACTCGTAGTCGTAGCAGATCTCCCTACCCGGCAGCTGGCGCTTCTGATAGCGCCATACCTCGGCGATGTGGTGAACACCGGCTCTGCTGACCGTATTGACGAAGTACTCTTCACCGGTAAGGCATTGCTGGGCGAGCACGGTCTTGTTGGCTTCGCCCCACAGGTTCGCGCCGGCCATTATCCGCGCGTGTGAAGCGCGGATCTGCTCCGGTGTCCGGCAGACGTAGACGTTGACCCCTCCGCCGCTGGTGACGGGCTTGAGCACCACTGGCCACGGCCGCGCACTCGCCCACGCCACGACCGCGTCGGCGTCAGGCGAGGCGAAGCTGGCTGCCGTGCGCAGTCCCGAACCGGAGACGGCGAGCACCATTTCGTGCTTGTCCCGGCGCGACCGAGGTCGGCTCATGCCATTGCCAGGCGTACCGAGTTCAGCGCTGAGCTCATCGGCAAGCAGCACCCCGCACTCACTGCCCGCCAGCACGATGCCGACCCCGGCATCGCGCAGCGCGGCGGCGGTCGCACGTACATCGCCGGCGTGCGTGAACTCGCTGACGAAGTCCTGCGGCTGGTAATACTCATCTTCCTCGTGCAGGCCGCTTTCCACGTGCACGCACCGTATGCCATAACGTCGAAGTTCCGGCGCTATGTTGTTGGCCATCCGGTACGCGTCGACGATGGCGCAGATCATGGCGTGGCTCCTTTACCGACGAGCATCCTGATGTCGTGCCGGTGCCGGGCCGCCGTGCCGATGACGACGAGCACGACGACGCCGACGATCACGGCAAGGGTGACCGGCGACGGCGACAGCCGGGGATCGAGGAACTGGAAGGCGAACACGAACACCGGCGAGAGCGATGAGAGCAGTTCGGCGGTGATCGGCTCGGTATGGCCGACCCCGACCTGGAACAGGTAAATGGGCAACCCGATGCCGACGACCGCGAGAATCGCCGACGGCGCGATCGCGGCCACGAACCTCGGGTCACCGGTCACCGCGAGGATGCCCCAGGTTACTAACACTATGGCGAAGAACCTGACCGCCAGTATCGAGCGCGTGCCGTGGCCGGCCTCGCTGAGCCGTTTCGCCCAGATGACAGTGCAGGTGCCAGACAGCGCGCTGACTACGATCAGCACCAGGCCTGCGGCCGCCGCTGCCGTCCCGATCTTGCCCACAGCGCTGTTGCCAGTGAACGATCTCCATTCCAGCACGCCGATCAGCGCACAAGCCCCCGCGGCTACCGCGATCTCGGTGCGCAGGACCATCGTCCCCGGCCGCAGCAGCGGGCTGAGCGGCAGCGTGAACACGAGCTCCAGAGTGAACACGGATACACTGACAATGGCGGGTTCGAGGTACTTCAGCGCGTACAGCGTGCCCAGCCAGCACACGGCGGTCACGAAGTTGATGGCCAGGACATCGTTGCGGCTGACCCGCCATGGCCGCAGCGTGGCGCGTAGTCCGCCGCGCGCCGCGCCGAAGGCCAGGAAGAACAGGGCGACCATAGTGAACGACAACGCCGCCACCGTGACCGGGTCATGTGTCTGTAACTGGTTGCCCGCGTAAACATCGAGCATCGCAGTGGACACCGCGAAACCCAGCAGCGGTATCACGCCACGCCCGATGCCGCCGGAGCTCAGGTGTAGTCCTCGAGCTGGCCGTCTCGCACGACATCTAGTGTGACACAGTGGAACCCGCCGCCCAGCACGCGAGAATGACGCAGGCGATGGGGCAGCACGGTGATGCGCTGCTGCTCGAGGGCCGCGATAAGCTCTACCTGGTCGCTGTCCACGATTGCGACCTCTGGGCTAACCATGAGCAGGTTCATGCCCAGCCAGGGTGCGCTCAGCGGATGGCGCACGACGGTTGGGATATCCCGGATCTGCGGGGACCACAGCACGTCCCATTTCCGGAACGGCTGCGGAACGGTATCCCGCGTCAACCGGGCTGGGTTGAGCAGGACCAGGCCGGGTCGCAGCAGCGTGATCGTGGTGTCAATATGGGTGTAGGCATACACGCCGCGAAGCGGGTGGATGCGGAAATCGCCGATCATGCCGAGCATCGATTCCAGCCAGCGCAACCCGAGCTCGTTCCCGCTACCGGATACCTGGTAAATGATGTCCTTGCCGATTCGCAGCACATTAGCCGCGTCGAATGCGGGCTCCCCCTCGCCGAGCACCGGCAGGCCCTCGGCGCTGATCGAGAACAAATCATCGGCTAGCCTCGGCTTAGGCGCGCAGACCCAATTCGCGCCGCGAAGGAGGTATTCCTGGAAAAGCTCGTGAAGCCCGAGGTTCTCGAAGTATCGCGCCCGCATCGGGCTTGGCGTCTCAATGATAGTGGAGCCTACGACGAGCGTGATATCCCGGGGGCAGTATGACAGATATCCTTCGCTTGCCCAGTCTGGCGTACTGAATTGTTTCGCGTGATCCGGCGCGGCCGGTTGGCGTACTTTCACACCCATTTCGGTGAGCGTAGCTACGAGAATGGCCAGATCCTCCGTTGTCTCCTCGATGACCTGGCGGGGGAATTCTCCTACGGCGACCTTCTCGAGCTCTGCCTTGGTCAGACTAGGATAACAGGCCAGCCACGCCGAGACGTCGGTCATCGCGGGCAGCCGTGCGTGCGTGACATCGCCGACAATGACTTCCCTCAGCTGCGTGAACTCGTCCCACGAGTTCACCGCCGGCGCGGTAGCCTGAGCGATTGTCTCCGTCCCGTTCTTCATAACTGCCACCTAGCTGATATTGATTCCCTCGTCTTGAAGAAGACCCGCTGGCCGCCGATGACGGGGCGCTCGAAGGTCCCGGGTATACCGGTCCGCATTAGCCAGCCGTCGTGGTAGAGCGTGTTCCGGTAGTTCGCGTCCAGGTCTGGGCACACGCACAGCGCGAGATCCAGGTCTGGCCGTTCGCTGAGAAGCTGCAAGCAACCGCTAAGCGTCGCGCCGCTTGATCCGCCCACGCCTATCCCGGCATCGCGGGCGAGCGCCCGGCAGGTGGCAATGGCTTCTGCATCGGACACGATCACGTGCGGTGCCCGGCTTGCGGCATCAATGAAGGCGGACGGATTGCTCGCGCCGATGCCAGTGAGCACCCGTCGTCCGACTGGTCCGCCGAAGATGCTGGAGCCGCGAACGTCCACCGCCACACAGGTCACGTGCGGGCATTCCGCCGCCATGTAAGAGCGGAGTCCGGCGAATGTCCCGCCGGTGGACACCGGCACGAACGTGACCGGGAGGTCCGGGCCGAGCTGGCTGGCCAGCTCCGGGCCAGTCCACCAGCGGTGGGCTGCGACGTTCGCCGGATTTTCGTACTGATTCGTCCATAGCGCATCCGGATCGGCGCGCAGGATCTCTCGTACCCGGGCGATCCTGCGCTGCAGATGCAAGCCGTCATCGGTCCGTTCGACCTCGACGATTCGCCCGCCGTACTCGCGGATGCGAACGCCCATGGCCGACGGCAAGCGGTCATCGACCACAGCGATGAACGGAATGCCCAGGTCACGGCAGATCCCGGCAAGTGCCACGCCAAGGTTCCCCGACGTGGACTCGACCACCGTCGTCCGGTCGAGGACCCGGTCAGCCACCGAGCCGATTAACGCGAGCGCCGTCCGGCCCTTGATCGAATCCCACCGCGACCAGCCGTCCAGCTTCAGCAAGATGGTACGCGGCCGACCGCCGAGGACGACACTGACCTGTGCGACTGGCGTCGGCTCGGTCCGCTGGATCGTATCGGTTATATACGACGCTATCCGGGCCTGCTTGCTGCTGGCCTGGTTCCCCGATGCCGGAATTGGACCGCACAAACGCTGTACGGTGCGTGGCACGTCTGCGATCGCGGCCGTCCGGCGGCTACCGGTCACGGCCGCCCCGGGCGAAGGATTCCTCATGAATCTTCCCATCGAGCGGTCTGGCCGAAGAACTCTGGCACCGGCGTGGCGAGCCCCTGCCGCGAGGCCACCTGATGAACGTGCGCGCCCACCGCGATATCGACGGGCGTGTGGACTCGCCGATGGCCGGCCGTAGGGACTCCTGGAGCAGATCGCGCTCGACGCGTCCGCGGACGTGGAGGTATAAGGCCATGTTGAACGTCGGATGGTCAGTCTGAGCCTGACGTACATCCCAGACTTCCCGCTGGGCGTGGGACAGCGGAAGCTTCCCAGTCATCGGCGGGGTTCCCGTCGCTCGATCGCTGCATCGCGACCGAGTTGCGCAGTCGCTGAGCGGCGGGGGCTGGTCAGCGCACCGAGTGCGCCGAAACGAGCCGCGCTACCTGGATAGAGTCGCCACTCGCCTTGGGGAACCGATGTGGCTGTTGCCCCGTCCATGTCTCCTAGTGTTGCGCACCTGCCGGTCGTGAACACGTGCGGGGCCCGTCACGCAGTCATCGGCTGGCGTAGGCTGAGCCGTCGCATATTAGTCCACAACCGACCGGATATGGGCTGGGCATTCCTTGCGCGTGCCCCTCGTGCCCTCCAGCCGCCAGCCCAGCGGTACCTCCTGGTTAGCTGGCCAGGCAGAGTATTGCTCCTCGTGGCCGAGAACGACGAGATACATTGCTCCGCTCGCGGTCGGTGTGGTCATACGATCCCATTTCTACATTCGGCCGTCCTTGTCCAGCTGTGCGAAACCAAGACTGCCCCGGGCGGCTATAAGCCATCTATATTATGTCTATATCTGCAGGTAGCACTGCATGTCTATATCTGCAGGTAGCACTCCGAATTATGCATTCGGCAAGATGAGCTGCTGACCGAGGAACAGCTAGATGATCAATTCCAAGCTGTGGCTGCGGAATGAAGCGAGGGCATCCAAGATCAGTTTGTGAAGACAGACCTGGATACCCTCGCCACCGCACTGTACGTCAGGACCGATGACGTGCTGAAGGAATCGCCGCAGCTTGCGCCATGGCGTCCGGCCGCGGGCATCGGCCCGAAGCTGAGCGATGCGGAACTGGTCACCCTGGCGGTGATGCAAGCCTTGTGCGGGTTTACCTCGGAAGCCCGCTGGCTGCGGTACGCCCGCGCTCATTTGCGGCACCTGTTCCCGTACTTGCCGCAGCAGCCCGGTTACAACAAGCGGCTGCGCGGTGCCGGGACGCTGATCCGGCACTGCATCCGGGTCCTGGCCGCTGGTACCAGCGCATGGACCGACGATGTCTGGGTGGTGGATTCCACGCCGGTGGAGTGCGGCCGGTCCCGCGAGACAGCCAAACGTTCTGACCTGGCCGGATGGGCCGAATACGGGTACTGCGCCAGCCACTCGCGCTACTTCTGGGGCCTGCGGCTGCATCTGGTCGCCACCTTGAGCGGGCTGCCCGTCGCCTTCGCCTTGACCGGGGCCAAGGCCGACGAGCGGCAAGTGCTGCTGGCCATCTTCGGCGCTGACCCGGGCCTGCTCGCCGCCCGGCCCGGCCAGACCCTGATCGCGGACAAGAACTACTACGGAGCCGCCTTCGAGGCTGTCCTCGCCCAGGATGGCGCACGGCTGCTGCGGCCGGCCCGCAAAGCAGAGCCACCACGAGCCGGCACCGGCCTGCTCAAGCCGTTGCGCCAGGTCATCGAGTCCATCAACGAAACATTCAAAGGCCAGCTCGACCTCGAACGCCACGGCGGCCGCACCCCCGGCGGCGTCATCGTCCGCGTCCTGCAACGCATCCTCGCCCTCACCGCCGCCATCTGGCACAACGACCAGGCCAGCCAGCCCGTCAAGCGCTCGCTCCTGGCCTATGACCACTGACCCCTTGGAATCGATCATCTAGGCGCGAGCGGGTGCCGGGGAGCGGTTCCGGGCGGCGTCGACCAAGGCCAGGAAAAGGCTCGGGTCGTCGCCCGCCTCGGGATGCCACTGGACGGCCAGCACGAACGGGCTCACGTCGGGGTCCAGCTCGAAGGCCTCGATGGTGCCGTCGGTCGCCCAGGCGGTCGCGGTCAGCCCGTCGCCGAGCCGGTCCGCCGCCTGGTGATGGTGGGTGGGCGTGCTGATCGGGACGTCGACCTCGTCGTGGCCGAG
>JASHUI010000300.1:0-5098 GCA_030040095.1 Streptosporangiaceae bacterium
CTGCTGGAGCAGGAGACCGTGGACGGCTCGGCCGTCTAC
This sequence comes from Streptosporangiaceae bacterium, assembly GCA_030040095.1. Lineage (GTDB taxonomy): Bacteria > Actinomycetota > Actinomycetes > Streptosporangiales > Streptosporangiaceae > JASHPR01. The sequence continues at coordinate 40 of JASHUI010000300.1, forward strand.
CGGATCGTCGGCAAGCCGATCCCGGCCCACCGTCCGGAGGAGATGGCGATCGCCCCGCACGGCCCCGCCCACCGGGCCGCCTCGCCTGACACGGCGACGCCGGACGGCGCCGCGAGCCCGCATAGCACGGCGAAGCCGGACGGCGCGGCGAGCCACTAAGCCACTAAGCCGCTTGGCCCGCTGTCGCTGGCGCCGCGAGAGTCCCTGCCGGTAAGCTCTGCCCATGCGCGCGAACCTCACCGCAGGCTGGTGGCGCCGCCCCTGAGGCGGTTCCTGGTTCGCGCACCCAGCAGACCCTGAAGGCGACCGCCCGGCAGCCGGCGGTCGCCTTTGTCGTCCCGCCCGGTACCGGGCCCGACGACCGAGGCGAGTGCCGATATGGAACTCACGCAGTTCGAGACCGGGGCCGGAGTCCGGGTCACCCGTGCCGCCGCCCCCTTCGACCCGGCCCTGCTGGCGGACATGACCCGCCAGGTGGAGCGGCGCCGGGGGGGCGTGCTCAGCTCGGGCATGGAGTACCCCGGGCGATACAGCCGCTGGCACATGGCCTACGTCGATCCGTGCGTCGAACTGGTCGCGCGCGGCCGCAGGGTGAGCGCCACCGCGCTGAACGACCGCGGCCTCGTCCTGCTGCCGGTGATCGGGGAGGCGATGCGCCGGGTCGGCCAGGCCGAGGGCGGCGCCGGGGACGCCGCGACCGCGGAGGTGATCATCCCCGAGTCCGGCGCTCGCTTCACCGAGGAGGAGCGCAGCCGGCGGCCCACCGTGTTCTCGGCGCTGCGCGAGATCATCGCGGCGTTCTCGGGCCCGGATCCGCACCTGGGCCTGTACGGGGCGTTCGGTTACGACCTGGCGTTCCAGTTCGAGCCGGTGCGCCAGCGCCACGACCGGGCCGCCGGGCAGCGGGACCTGGTGCTGCACCTGCCGGACCGGCTCTACGTGCTGGACCGCAAGCGGGAGACCGCCACCTGCTTCAGCTACGAGTTCGAGGCTGGTGGCGCGTCGACCAGCGGTTTGGCCCGGGAGACCAGGGTGACCGAGGACGGGGCGATCGGGGCGAGACGGGGCGTAACATCTGCCGATCTTCCCGCCGATCCGCGGCCAGGGTCGTTCGCGGCCGTGGTCGAGCAGGCCAGGGAGCGGTTCGCGCGGGGCGACCTGTTCGAGGTGGTGCCGAGCCACGCGTTCCACGGCGTGTGCGACTCGCCGGCCGCGTTCTTCGAGCGGCTGCGGCGGCGCAACCCGGCGCCGTACGAGTTCTTCCTCAACCTGGGGGAGTCTGAGTACCTGGTCGGCGCCTCGCCGGAGATGTACGTGCGGGTGACCGGCGACCGGGTGGAGACCTGCCCGATCGCGGGCACGATCGCCCGCGGCGCGGACCCGCTGGCCGACGCCGAGAACATCCGGGCGCTGCTCAGCTCGGCCAAGGAGGAGTCCGAGCTGACCATGTGCACCGACGTCGACCGCAACGACAAGTCCCGGGTCTGCGAGCCGGGCAGCGTGCGGGTGATCGGCCGGCGCCAGATCGAGATCTACAGCCGGGTGATCCATACCGTGGACCACGTCGAGGGGCGGCTGCGGCCGGGCTTCGACGCGCTGGACGCGTTCCTGACCCACATGTGGGCGGTGACCGTGACCGGGGCGCCCAAGGCCTGGGCCATGCAGTTCATCGAGGATCACGAGGACCGGCCGCGGCGCTGGTACGGCGGGGCGGTCGGGATGATCGGGTTCGACGGCGGGATGAACACCGGGCTCACCCTGCGCACCGCGCACATCAGGAACGGGATCGCCTCGGTCCGGGCGGGCGCGACGCTGCTGTTCGAGTCGGACCCGGCGGCCGAGGAGCGCGAGACCCAGCTCAAGGCCCGCGCGCTGCTCGAGACCCTGGGCGGGCCGGAGGCGGCGGCCGGGGAGGACGCGGCGCCGGGTTCGGCGCCGTCAAAGGCCGGCCAGGAACTGCGGGTGCTCCTCGTCGATCACCAGGACTCGTTCGTGCACACGCTGGCCGGGTACTTCCGCGAGGCGGGCGCGCAGGTGACCACGCTGCGGGCCGGGTTCGATCCCGCGCGGCTCGAGGAGTACCGCCCCGACCTGGTGGTGCTCTCGCCCGGCCCGGGGCGGCCGTCGGACTTCGGCTGCGATGACCTGCTGACCGCGCTCGACCGGCGGGGGATCGCCGCGTTCGGCGTCTGCCTCGGGATGCAGGCCATGGTGGAGCACGCGGGCGGCCGCCTCCGCCTGCTGCCTTCGCCCGCTCACGGCAAGCCGGGAACGGTGCGGGTGCTCGGCGGCGAGGCGGACCGCGGGCTGCTGGCCGGGCTGCCCGGCGAGTTCGCGGCCGGGCGGTATCACTCCCTGCACGCGGTGCCGTCCGACGTGGCCGGCGGTTTCTCCGTCACCGCGGTCACCCCGGACGGGGTGGTCATGGCGATCGAGGACGAGGAGGCGGGGCGCTGGGGCGTGCAGTTCCACCCCGAGTCGATCCTGACCGCGACCGGGCGAGCGGGCCATCAGGTCATCGCCAACGTGCTGCGGCTGGCCCGGGCCTGGTCGCGGGATGCCGTAGGCTCCGCGGCCCGGTGAGCGGGCCGGTAGTGTGCCGTGCCATGAAGAGCGTCCAGCCTGAGGTGTTCCTCGTCGCCCGTCCCGAGATCGACTACGAGCAACTCGCCGCGTACCTGCACGAGGTCGGCGGCGAGAAGTGGCTGGAGAAGCTGGACCGGGGTGACCTGGACGACGCGCAGAACCTGGCCGAGTTCGCAGGCAAGATCTGCTACCGGGCCTGGGAGCCGGGGCTGAACCCGAACATCCGCCGGGTCCGCAACGACCAGGAGCTGTACCTGCAGAACATCTTGAACCAGGCGCACGGCTCGGTGCTGGAGCACGTGAGCTTCAGTTTCGTGCTGCACAACATATCTCGTGTAGCGACGCATGAGCTTGTCCGCCACCGGCCCGGGGTGGCGATCTCCCAGGAGTCGCTGAGGTTCGTGCGCCTGGCCGACATACCGTTCTGGTTCCCGGAGTGGGCCCGGGGGGACGCGGAGCTGATGAAGCGGGCCGCGGCCCTGCTGGAGCAGATGGAGGAGTTCCAGCGCTGGATGGCCGGTCACTTCGGGCTGGACGCCGACGGGGTACCGTTCCACGAGAAGAAGCTCAAGACCTCGTTCATGCGGCGGTTCGCGCCGGAAGGAGTGGCCACCGGGCTGCTCTGGACCGCGAACATCCGGACGCTGCGGCACACCATCGAGGCGCGCACCGATCCCGGCGCCGAAGAGGAGATCCGGCTGGTGTTCGGGCGGATCGCCGAGCTCGTGCGGGCCGAGGCGCCCGCCCTCTTCGGTGACTACGAGATCTCCGACGGCGCCTGGATTCCGCGATGGCGCAAGGTGTGACGGGGTTGGGGAGCTGACCGCCGTCGACCTCTCGCGCGGAGCGAGCCCGCGGACTAGGTTTGCCGCATGCCAGACATTTCCTACCCGGTAGCCGGCCAGGCCGGCCGCGGTTACCTCGCCGTGCCCTCGGCCGGGCAGGCCGGGCCAGGCCCGTGGCACGGCGTCGTGGTGATCCATGAGGCGTTCGGGCTGAACGACGACATCAGGAAGAAGGCGGACGAGTTCGCGGCGCACGGATACGTCGCGCTCGCGCCCGACCTCTTCGACGGCCGGCCCTGGATGCGCTGCGTGCGCGGCGCCATCCGCCAGCTGCACGCCGGTTCGGGGCCAGCGTTCACGGTGCTGGAGGCGGCGCGCGGTCTCCTGGCCGCGCGGGATGACTGCTCCGGCCGGATCGGCGTCATCGGCTTCTGCCTGGGCGGCGGGTTCGCGCTGCTCTGTGCGCCCCGCGACGGTTTCGCGGTGGCCTCGGTGAACTACGGCGAGGTGCCCAAGGACGCGGAGAACGCGCTGCGCGGAGCGTGCCCGATCGTGGCCAGCTACGGAGGCAGGGACCCGATGGGCACCCAGCACCCGGAACGGCTGCAGCGTGCGCTGACGGTGCTGGAGATCCCGCACGACGTCGAGGTGTATCCCGGCTCGGGGCACCGGTTCATGACCGAGGCATCGGGGGCGAGCGCGGTGCTGGCCAGGTTCGCCCGGATGAGCTACCAGGAGTCGGACGCGGCCGACGCGTGGCGGCGCATTTACGGGTTCTTCGGCGAGCATCTCAGCGCCTGACCGTCGGCGCTCGAACGCGAAACGGGATTGCACGAGCAGCAATTGCATAGATCTTCACCGGCGCGGGATTGCACGGGAAGAAATTACGCTACGCGTGTTTGCTGTGTGGGATTGCATGACGGGTGCCATCTGGCCTGGGATTGCCCCGCTGATCCGCCCGGCCTGGCTGGCTATCTGGCCGCGTCGGGCGGATCGTGCCGGATCCGGCCGGGCCGCACGCGGCCTGCGAGAAACGTGACCGTCCGGGTCACCATGCGATCGGGGCCGCTTATGAGTATGTCGGCGTCGTCCAGGCTGGCATGGCGAGCGGTGATTTCCGGCAGCATTCCTTTGAGGCCGTCGAATTCCGGCTGGTGTGACACCACCGGTATCACGGTAAGTGCCGGGTAGATCCATTCGAGCACGCGCAGATCGGCGAGATCATAGAGACCCTCCTCGGTCCTCGCGCCGAAGAACAGCGTGATCTTCCTGCGCTTGCCGGGACGGCCGGCCGCGGCCTCCGCCTCGATGATCGCCTTGAGCGGCGCCAGTCCGGTGCCCCCGGCCACGCACACAAGGTCTCGGCCGGGATCGGCGGGCGCGGTCATCTCGCCGCGCGCCTGGCCGAGCAGCACGACGTCGCCGGGACCGGTGTTGTGAACGAGGGAGCCGCTCACCAGGCCGCCCCTTATGGCCCGTACATGCAGGTCTAGCAGGCCATTCTCCCGAGGCGCGTTGGCGATGGAGAAGTTGCGCCAGACCCGCGGCCAGCGCGGGACCTGCACGGCCAGGTACTGGCCGGGCGTATAGCGCAGCGGCTGGTCGGGCCGGATCGTCAGTATCGCGACGTCCTGGCCGCGCCGGTCATGCTGGACGACCTCGCCGATCCACCAGGGCGGCTGGACCGC
>JASHUI010000301.1:0-2659 GCA_030040095.1 Streptosporangiaceae bacterium
ACCGCCTCGGCCAGCCCCGCCTCGCTCACCTGCGACACATCCAGCCGGACCCGGGCCTCCGCCGCGTCCACCACCAGCTGGAACGGCTCCCCGTCCCGCTCACGGAACACCGTCCGCAGCGCCTCATGCCGCCCCACCACATCACCCAGCGCCGCCCGCAACGCCGCCACGTCCAGCACCCCCGACAACCGGAAAACGAGCTGCAACGTGTAAGTGGGGCTGGGACCCTCCAGCTCGTTCAGGAACCACAACCGGTGCTGCGCGAACGACAACCGGACCAGGTCCGTGCGCGGGCCGGGCCGCAGCTCCGGGCGGGCCTGGTTCCCGCCGGGAGCCTGGGCCGACAGCAGGTCCGACAGCAAGGCCACCGTCGGCGCCTCGAACACCGCCCGGACCGGGACCTCTATGCCGAGCACCGACCGGATCCGGTGCAGCAGCCGAAACTCGAGCAGGGAGTGTCCGCCAAGATCAAAGAAACCGTCGTCGATCCCGACCTCCGGCAGGCCGAGCACCTCCGCGAACAGCCTGCACAGCACCTCTTCGCGCGGTGTCCTCGGCCCGCGCCCGGACGCGCCCGCGTCATATTCCGGCGCCGGCAGCGCCGCCCGGTCCACCTTCCCGCCGCCCGTGCGCGGCAGGCTCTCCAGGAACACGATGGCCGACGGCACCTTGTAGTCGGGCAGGCTCGCGGACGCGTACGCCCGCAGCTCGCGCGCCTCGACTTCCGCGCCGTCCGCCTGGATCACGTACGCGACCAGGCGCTTGTCGCCCGGACTGTCCTCGCGAACCACCGCCAGCACCCGCTCGACGCCGGGGTGGCGGGCCAGGACGGTCTCGACCTCGCCCGGCTCGACCCGGAACCCGCGTATCTTGACCTGGTCGTCGGCGCGGCCGGCGAACTCCAGCACCCCGTCGCGACGCCACCTGGCCAGGTCCCCGGTCCGGTACATCCGCGCCCCGGCCGCCCCGGCCGCGGTGAACGGGCAGGCCACGAACCGCTCAGCGGTCAGCCCGGGCCGCCCCAGATAGCCCCGGGCCACCCCGGTGCCCGCCACGTACAACTCCCCCGCCACCCCGGTCGGCACCGGCCGCAGCCAGTCATCGAGCACGAACACCCGGGCGCCCGGCACCGGCCGCCCCAGCACCACCCCGGCCCGCGCGGACAGCTGCCCGTCCACCGCGTCCACCGTGCACTCGGTCGGGCCGTAGGTGTTGAACACCGCCACCCCGTCCAGCCCGCGCAACACCTCCCATAGCCCGGGCGGCACCTCCTCACCGCCCAGCACCAGCATCGACACGCCGCGCGCGCCCGTCCCGAACAAGCCCGCGCGGACCAGTTCCGCCGCCAGCGAGGGCGTCAGGTCCAGGCAGTCGATCTCCTGCTCGGCCACAAAGCGGACCAGCGCCGCCGGATCACGCCGGACCTTTTCACCGGCCAGATGCATCTGATGCCCGTCGAGCATCCACAACACCGGATCCCATGCGGCATCGAACGCGAACGACGCCATGTGCGCGACCCGCAGCGCCCTGCCGCCTCGGCGCGCCAGCACCGGCGCGAACAGCGGCGACCTCGAGCTGTAGGTCGGGGCCAGGCCGGTGATGCTCGCCTGGCTGACCACCACGCCCTTGGGATCACCGGTCGTCCCCGAGGTGTAGATCACGTAGGCCGGGTTACCCGGGCGCAGCGCCGCCACCCGGTCACCATCCGCCGGCGCGCGCTCCGGCATCGCCGCCACGTCGCCGCGCGCCGGGTCCTCGTCCAGCACCACCGATGGCACGCCCGCCCCGCACAACCCCCGCGTGGCCGACTCCGCCAGCGCCAGCCGGGGCCGGGCATCGGCCAGCAGGAACTCCACCCTCGCCGCCGGATAATCCGGGTCGACCGGCAGGAACGCCGCCCCGGCCTTCAGCACCCCCAGCAGGGCGACGATCAGCCGGTCCGAGCGGGTCAGCGCGACGGCGACGACGTCTTCCGGCCCGACGCCCTGCCCGATCAGGTACCAGGCGAGCCGGTTCGCCCGGGCGTCGAGCTCGGCGTAGGTCAGCTCCGCGGCGCCGCAGACCACGGCCACCGCACCCGGCGTCCGGGCCGCCTGCGCCTCGAACAACTCCGGCAGCGTGGCGGCCGGGCCGGGCGCGACGCCGTCGGACCATTCCTCCAGCAGCCGCCGGCGCTCCTCGCCGGACATCACCTCGATCTGGCTGAGCCGCTGCCCGGGATCGGCGGCCACCGCCGCCAGCACCCGCCGCAGCCGCTCGCCCAGCAGCTCGGCCGTGGCATGATCAAAAAGATCGGAGGTGTACTCGATGACGCCCTCGATGCCCTCGGCCCCCCCGTCGGGACCGCGGCACTCGGCCACGTTGACCACCAGGTCGACTTCGGGGATGTTGGTGCCGCCCGTGATCGGGGTGGCGGTGAGGCCGGGCATCTGGAGGTCGGGCTGGGCGTTGTTCTGCAGCAGCACCATGACCTGGAACAGCGGGTGGCGGCCCAGCGACCGGGCCGGGTTCAAGATTTCGACCAGCCGCTCGAACGGCATCTCCTGGTGCTCGAACGCGGCCAGGTCAGCCGCCCGGACCCGGTCCAGCAGCTCGGCGAAGGTGGGATCGGCGGAGGTATCGGCCCGCAGCACGATCGTGTTGACGAAGAACCCGACCA
>JASHUI010000302.1:0-2898 GCA_030040095.1 Streptosporangiaceae bacterium
GAAAGTGATTCTCTTCAAAAGTGAGGGCAATGCGCACGTGATCCTGGGCGTGAAGACCGAGAGCAGCATCCGCGACGCCTGGAGGGCACAGCAATCTGAGGCGGGTAATGATTGGCATCTGCACCTCATGAAGCGCCTCCTCAGTCTTTTGCCTGAGTTCTTGGAGTTCCTCCTGCTTACTCAGCCGGCAACCCTGAGCGCACGCCCGAGTGACGTCAAAGCTTGCATCCATGAATTCGACAAGGGATTCGACAAGAGCTTGCCGTGCCCACTGACTATGTTCGCGACGCCCTGAGATCCACAGGTTCGCTCCAGCAAAGACTGCTGCTGCGATGGCCGCGATCGCTGATATAAGAGACTCTGAGTCCACGTGGAACCCCCATGCGCTGCATGTGCTCTTGGTGCTCCGGCATAGCCAGAGCATCCCCGAACTCGGACTCCAGGGACAGAGCGGGTGGCAACATGCTTAGCAGGCAGCACCGCGGTGTGCTGAGATCGAATCCCCCGAGTAGCTGACCTGCGACAACACCGGGCGCAGGCCGCCGCCGATCTGGGCGGCAACTCGGATCGCCAAAGTGACCGTCGTTACCGCGCCCGAACGGTTGTTCGGCTCGCGGCCGGGGGAAACAAGCCTTGGCTAGTTTGACCAGCTTGTGCTTGACCGGCCGTGCCAGCACCGCCGCTGCCCTGCGCTTTGGTGCGCCGCGAACGATGACGAGGTGCTGAACGGTTTTGGCCGCCGTGACCCTGCCCTGTCGGCTGTTACCTTCGGCTGAGGGTGACGTGGGTGACGCCGCTGGGACTGTTCACGGCCTCAATCTGGAAACGTTCTTCGAGGCCCTCCAGCCCGTCCCAGAGCCGCTCCCCGCGGCCCAGCACGATCGGCACCACGACGATGTGCGCGTAGTCGATCAGGCCGGCGGCCAGGAACTCGCGGATGGTGGACGGGCCGCCGCCGATACGGACATCCCCGCCCGCGGCGGCCCGGCGCGCCTGCGCCAGCGCCTGGGCGGGGCTGGCGTCCAGGAAGCCGAACGTGGTACCGCCGTTCATCTGGACAGCAGGCCGGGAATAGTGGGTCAGAACAAAGACCGGGGTGTGGAACGGCGGGTTGTCTCCCCACCATCCGTTCCACTCCTGGTCCGGCCAGGGTCCGCGGTGCGGGCCGAATTTGCCCCGCCCCATGATCTCGGCGCCGATGCCCGGGGCCCAGGCGCTGGCGAAAGCGTCGTCGATGCCGGTGCTGCCGCCCGGCTGGCCCTGCATGGCGCGAAAGGTACGGGTCGAAAAGAACCACTCGTGCAGACGGGTTCCCGCATGCCCGAACGGGGCATCCGGGCTTTGCCCCGCGCCGGTGCCGAACCCATCCAGCGACACCGAGAAGTTGTGCACCCGGACCTGCGACACAATGACCTCCATGCAGGTTGCCTCACAGCGACCGGGGCAGGTTGCCGCGGCCCGCCACCAGTGAGGACGATCCACTGACCCAAAGTCGTCGCCAGCGCCTGGCCGGTGAGCATCATACCTGCCGCGCACCGGGCGTTATGCTCACGGTGCGTAACCGGTCCTGGGCTCAGGTAAGGCGCGCATCGCCGCCGATCGGTACGTGTGCCGCATTCGTGATGGTGATGTGCTTGGGCGCGCGGAACAGGTCGATCTGTCGTGCCTGGAGAGCGGTCCGGGCTGGCTGAACTCGGGCACCTAGCGTTGCGTTGGTTGCCTATGACACGGTCCTGATTGTGTCGATGGAGGATCTGCCGGACTGGGTTGCCTTGCGGTGCGGACGTCGTGGTCAAGGCGCGCAGATGGTGGCCGGGCCGCCTTGTGTGTCGCGGTGCAGGCCGGGCTGGCCGAGTGAGGGTTCCGTGTGCCCGGCTGCTCACGGCAGTGACCGGTGTCGATTCGCCGGCCGTGCACGCCGGGGAGTTCCGGCCCGGCGGGGAGGTGTTGCACAGGGACGCGCCGGGGGTGGCCGCGCGCTGCGCGGCGGTGCTGGCCCGGCTGATGGCCGAACTGGCCGCCGTGTCCGGCGCGCCGTCGCTGCCGAATCCGCCTTGGCTGCGCTGGGATCACACTGCCCGGCGTCCTCGATGACCGGGGCCAGAGCGCCGTGCCTGCGCACGTTGTTGAGGTGGCTGAGCAGGCCCGGGCGCGGCTGCGGGCTGCCAGTCTGCCGTGCGTGCTGGTGCCTCCAGCGTACGGAATTCCGGCCCGGCGATCACCGAGCCATCTGGCGCGAACTCGATCCGTGGATCCGACGCGTGCAGGGATGTGGGCATCAGCCCGATCCAGCGTGTCCACGCCGGGAGCCAGCCGCGGATCCGGCAGGACCGCCTGCAGGCACCGGCGATCCCGGGCTTTCCCGTACCGCAACCGCCGTTGAGGACGATCAGCTGAGTGGCCACCGCGCCACAGTACATAGCACGCATGCGAGCCGGTTAACGATTTCCGCGCTGTGGCAGAAGGCCGAATGTCAGGGGTGGCTCTTATCGTGGCGGGTGTGAACCGGACCGATCGGCTGTATGCCCTTACTGAGGAGCTGCGAGCCGTCACGCCGCAGCCGCGCAGCGCGCGGTGGCTGGCGGACCGGTTCGAGGTCAGCGCCCGCACGATCGAGCGGGACATCAGCGCGCTGCAGCAGTCCGGCGTGCCGGTGCGGGCTGAGCCCGGGCGGACCGGCGGCTACTGTCTGGACAAGGAGCGCACGCTGCCGCCGGTCAACTTCACCCCCGGCGAGGCTATGGCGCTGGCGGTTCACTCGGGCGGGCTCCTTAACACCGGGGGCGCGCTGCCCGGGTACGCGGTGTTCGGCGTGCTGGTCGAGAACGTCGCCGACGCTATCCAGCGGGTCGAGGCGGCCGGTGGCAGCGTCCGGCGCGCGCCGGAGGTGACGTCGGC